>JAJZQZ010000133.1 GCA_021802965.1 Actinomycetes bacterium | reverse complement strand
GCCCGGCTGGTCACCCAGGAGCACGGCAAGAGCCTCGAGGAAGCTCGGGGCTCGGTCATGCGCGGCATCGAGCACCTCGAGGTCGCCTGCGGCATGCCGTCGCTGATGATGGGCTACAACCTGGAGGACGGCGCCGCCCCCGGCATCGACGAGGAGATGATCCGCCAGCCTCTGGGCGTCTTCGGCTGCATCGCCCCCTTCAACTTCCCCATGATGGTGCCCTTCTGGTTCTGGCCGTACGCGGTCGCCGCGGGCAACACCTACGTGCTCAAGCCCTCCGAGCAGGACCCCATCAGCCAGTGGATGGTCATGGAGTTGCTCCACGACATCGGGCTCCCGGCCGGGGTGATGAACATGGTGAACGGGGACAAGGAGGTGGTCGACGCGCTGCTCCATCACCCCCTGATCAGAGGCATCTCTTTCGTGGGTTCGAGCCGGGTAGGGCATTACGTCTACCACGAGGGCGCCAAGCACAAGAAGCGGGTCCAGGCCCAGGCCGGAGCGAAGAACCACCTGGTGGTCATGCCCGACGCCGTGCTCGACAAGGCGGCCCAGAACTGGATCAACTCCTTCTTCGGTTGCGCCGGCGAGCGCTGCCTGGCCGGCTCGGTCCTTGTGTGCGTGGGCGAGGAGACGCACCGGAAAGCGGCCGCGGCCTTCAAGGCCGAGGCCGAGAAGGTCACCGTCGGCTACGGTCTCGACGAGCGCGTCTTCATGGGCCCGGTCATCTCCCGGTCGGCCAAGGAGCGCATCCTCGGTCTCATCGAGAAGGGCCTGGAGGAGGGGGCTACCCTGCTCCTCGACGGGCGCGACCCCGAGGTCATCACCCCGGGCTGCGAGGGCGGCTACTTCATCGGCCCCACCCTCTTCGACGACGTCACGCCCGACATGACCATCGCCAACGAGGAGATCTTCGGGCCGGTGGCCTGCATCATGAAGGTCGACTCCCTCGACGAGGCCCTCAAGATCATCGACGAGAGCCCCTACGGCAACGCCGCCTCCATCTACACGCAGGACGGCTTCACCGCCCGGCGCTTCAAGTACGAAGCGAACGCGGGCAACATCGGCATAAACATCGGGGTGCCCGCCGCCATGGCCTACTTCCCCTTCGCGGGGCGCAAGGACTCGTTCTTCGGCGACCTGCACGGCCAGGGTCGCGACGCCATCGACTTCTTCACCGACAAGAAGGTCGTGGTGAACCGCTGGATCTGGGACCCCAAGACCATGGGCACCTGGAGTTAGGAGGCATGAACTCGATGGACGGCTCGACACTCACGGACTTCGCGCCCATCCCCGGCCCGGCCGAGCTCAGCGGCACCGCGATCGTGGAGCTCAGCAAGAAGCACTCCTTCTACTCCTGGTCCGTCCAGGGGAAGGTGAATCCCATCCCCATGGTCCGCGCGAAAGGCGTCTACTTCTGGGACGCCGACGGCAAGCGCTACATGGACATGAACTCCCAGCTCATGTGCATGAACATCGGCCACGGCGACCAGCGGGTGATCGACGCCATCAAGGCGCAGGCGGAGGAGCTCGCCTTCGCCGGTCCGGGCATGGCCACCCGCGTGCGCGCCGAGCTCGGCCCCCTGCTGGCGAGCGTGACCCCGGGTGAGCTCGACACCTTCTTCTACACACTCGGCGGCGCCGAGGCCAACGAGAACGCCATCCGCATGGCCCGGGCCTACACCGGCCGGCACAAGATCATCACGCGCTACCGCTCGTACCACGGGGCCACCGGCGGCGCCATCGCCCTCACCGGCGACCCGCGCCGCTGGGCGAACGAACCCGGCTTTCCCGGCATCATCCGCGTCTTCGACCCGTACAAGTACCGCAGCCATCTGTATGTGGAGGGCGACAGCGACCAGGTCTTCGCCCAGAAGTGCCTGGACCAGCTGGAGGAGACCCTCATGTACGAGGGGCCGCAGACGGTCGCGGCCGTCTTCATCGAGACCGTGACAGGCACCAACGGCATCATCGTGCCCCCGGACGGCTACATGCAGGGGCTGCGCGCGCTCTGCGACAAGCACGGCATCCTGCTCATCGCCGACGAGGTCATGGCCGGCTTCGGCCGCACCGGCGAGTGGTTCGCCGTGGACCACTGGAACGTCGTTCCCGACCTCATCACCATGGCCAAGGGGCTCACCTCCTCGTACATGCCCCTGGGCGCGGTGGCCATCAGCCCCGCGATCGCCGAGTTCTATCGCGACCGCATGTACTTCGGCGGACTCACCTACAACGCCCATCCCATGTGCCTGGCGGCGGCCGTGGCCACCCTGAAGGTCCTCAGGGAGGACGATCTAGTGGGCAATGCGCGCCGCATGGGGGCGGTGATGGCAGACCTGCTGGCCGATCTGAAGGCCAAGCACCCCTCGGTGGGCGACGTTCGCTCCATCGGCCTCTTCGGCGTGGTGGAGTTGGTGCGCGACCGCCAGACCAAGGAGCCGATGGCCCCCTTCAACGGGACGAGCCCCGAGATGCAGGAGCTCGCAGCGTTCTTCAAGGAGCGAGGGTTGTACGTCTTCGTCAACTGGAACAACTTATTCTCGAACCCGCCGCTGTGCGTGACCGAAGAGGAGCTGCGCCAGGCCTTCGCCGTGTTCGACGAGGGTCTGGCCATCACCGACGCGGCGGTGACCGGGTAGCTCGTCAGCATGTGTACAGCCGCTCCCTTCCTGGTAATGTCCAATGATCCAGCACCGTCGGGGGAACGGAACAAAGTGCAGAGCGACCAAGTGAGGCAGAACGCATGACCGCGCAGTCCAGAGACATCCCGGCGCCACTGCCCGACGACCTCGACGTCACCTTGCGCCGGCTGTTGGCGACCGTCGCCGATGTGTACGAGCTTCGCCGCCTCTCGCCTGAGGAGCGCGCTGAGCTGCGCGCCCTCGAGGAGCTGGCCGAGGAGGGCGGAGCGGCCGGCGGCCTGATGCCCTTCGTGAACGAAGGCATCTGGAAGGCCCTCGACTCCGACCAGGTCTACGCGGTCACCACCGGCCCCATGACCAACGAGCCGCCCAGTCCCTGGACGATCATGCTCGACGAGGACGACCGGCTGGTCGGCGAGTGGCTGCCCGCGAGCCGCATCGAGGAGGCGAAGGAGAACCGGCGCTGCGTCTTCCTCTCCAACGACTTCGTCATGTACAGGAGCCCGAGGCCGCGCGGCAAGACCCGCTTCGTCATGCCCTTCATCTGCGTTCCGGACGTCGACGCGGAGCCGGGCGTGACGGTGTGCGGCTTCGGCAGCCCGTCGACCCCCGCAGACAAGTACATCCGGTCGCTGATGGGCGATCCTGGGGTGGACGTGGCCACCCTGGTCCTGGGGGTCTGCTTCGAACAACCGAGCGAGGAGCGCGCCGCCGACCAAGGTTGACGCCTCGTCACCACCAGCAGCAAGGAGATGACCATGTCCGGATCCGCCCGCACCGAACCCTGGGTCGGCAACCTCACCGACCTCACCGAGTTCGCCTCCGACGGCATCGTGAGCAAGACCCTCGTGGAGGAGCCTCGCGTCAAGGCTCTTATCATGGCCTTCGCCCCGGGGCAGTCGCTCTCAGAGCACACGGCGAGCATGCCGGCCTCGATCCACATCCTGCAAGGTCACGCGAGCGTGCTCCTGGGCGACGAGAGCCACGACGCCCCTGCCGGCACCTACATCTACATGCCCGCCGGGCTCAAGCACGCGGTGACGGCCGTCGACCAGATGGTGTTCCTGCTGCACCTGCACAAGGGCGAAGATTGACCGACTGAGACCGCGTGGACGGCGGCGCTGACGCTCAGCTGCTTGTCAGCGCCGCCTCGATCCGCCGCGCCGCCACTTCCAGGTCCTCCCAGTACATGGCCACGCAGAGCCGCACGGCTGCTTCGCCGAGAGAACCGAAGGCCGAGCCCGAGGTCACGGCCACGCCGCCGCGCAGCAGCCGCTCCACCACCTGCATCGAGGTCAGACCCATCCCCTCGAAGGAGGGGAACAGGTAGAAACCGCCTTCGGCCGCTGGGCACTTCACTCCGGGGATCGCGCGCATGATCTCGGTCAAGCGGCGCACGTTGCTTTCGCACAGGGCGCTGACGCCGGCGAGGTACTCGTCGGCCGAGTCCAGATACTGAGCCACGGCCCACTGGGCTACGGATGGAGTGCACGCCGACATGCTCTCTTTGTAGACGTCCATCTGCCGGATCAGCCAGGGATGGGCGATGGCGTAGCCCAAGCGCCACCCGGTGATGGCCAGGGACTTCGAGAAGCTGTTGACCAGCATGAGGTTCTCGAGACTCGGATCGTAGGGAAGCGCGCTGGCGAAGGGACGCGAGTAGGCGAAGTTGTGGTAGACCTCGTCGGAGATGACGAAGGTCTCGGTCTCCTTGGCCCGCTCCACCACGCGGCGCAGGCCTTCGGCCGAGATCATCGCGCCCGTGGGGTTCGAAGGGCTGTTGACCACGACCAGCTTGACCCCGGGCTCCAGCCGCTCGAGGATCGGCTCCTCGGTGATGTGCCAGGCCTCCTGCTTCTCGAGCTCGTAGTATTCGAGCGCCGCGCCCTGCCGCTGGGCCAAGGTGGCCATGGGACCCCAGCCTGGATTCGCGAGAAGGACTCGGTCTCCAGGCTCGAGCAGCACCTTCGTGGCCAGGTGTAGCGCTTCCGTTCCGCCCACCGTGATGAGGATCGTCTCGTCCGCATCCACGGCGATGCCGGTCAGCCGCTCCGTGAAGCGGGCGGCCGCCTGCCGCATCTCGGGGAGGCCCCGGGTGGTGGTATAGCGGTTCGGCCGAGCGACCTTGTCGGCCATGACCGACGAGGCGATCTGCACTAACTCGTCCGGCGGGTCGAAGCTCGCCTCTCCTAGAGCCAGGTTGCGGATGTCGGGCTGCTCCTGGATGAGCTTCTTCATGGCTCCCATAGGCGAGCGTTCGGCCTCCGAGACGAGGGGCTTCACCTTCGAGAGACACCTTCCGAGGATCCTATCGGGGGTCGTATCCATCAACCTTTCCCTTTTCCGCTCGAGTCTTGACCGCCTCGAGCTCTCGCATGGCTCCGCGGGCGAGAAAGATGAGATCCGACGCCAGAAGCACCAGTTGGGCGCCCGAGTCCATCCACTGGACCGCGAGCGTGTCGCTGCCCGCCCAGATCCCGGCCACCTTCCCGGCGGCCCTCGTCTTCTCGAGGATGCCGCGGATGGTCTGATCGAGGCCGGGCGAACCGGGCGGCAAACCCAGGCACGAAGACAGGTCCGCCGGTCCGACGAACACCAGATCCAGCCCGTCGACGGCGAGGATCGAGTCGAGACGCTCCACCGCTCCCCGGGTCTCCACTTGGGCGCCGACGACGATACGCCGGTTGGCCGCCACCCGGTACTGCTCTCCCGAATCGGGGCCGTAGCCCGTTGCACGGCCGGGCCCGATCCCCCGGTCGCCCGCGGGAGGGTAGCGGCAGGCCGACACGAGAGAGCGGGCCTCGACCCCATCGTTCACGCGCGGGCAGATGACGCCTTCGGCACCGGCATCGAGGGCGGCGGCGATGTGTACCCATTCGTTTTGGGCGACTCGGACGAGCATGGGTGCTCCGCCGGCGTTCCCGGCCCTGACCAGGTTCTGGACAGTCGCCAGGTCCATGGCCGAGTGTTCGCCTTCCAGGCAGAGGAAATCGAAGCCGAGTCCGGCCGCGAACTCGGCGACCGCCGGATGCGGAGTCTGAAGGAACGTACCGACGAGGACGTCGCCCGCGAGCAGGCGATCCTTGAGAGCAGCCGTGTTCCGTTCGGTCATGTCCACCTCGTTGGACTTGAGTGAAATCGGGCGATGCCGGGCGAAACGATATCACCGGCGGCTCGCCGGCATCCAGGGGATGACAGCCCATACCCCGCTGGGTATAATACCGTCTAGCAGCGAGACCCTTGTGTACTCACTCACCGAATCCATCTACAGGGGGACACATGCCCGAGACCGAGAAGAAGACCCCGCGCTCCGCCGGAGCCACCGCCTCCGCCGTCCAGGCCGAGATCGACGCGGGCATCTGCGGCTTCCACACCACGGTCGTCGCCGAAGCGGAGTCCATGCGCGCGGTCAAGCTGACCATCGAGACCGAGTGCGCCCAGATCGCCAAAGCGGCGGAGCAGCTGCCGGAATTCGACATGCTCGAGGAGCTCCGCGCCGGTCTCGGCCACGGGCACGTGTACGGCGTCCTCTCCGGCTGCGTCCGGCACGTCACCTGCCCGGTGGGCTCGGGCATCCTGAAGGCCGCCGAAGCCTCGGCGGGGCTGGCCCTTCCGAAGGACGTGAGCATCAAGCTGAAGAGGCTGTAGGCTCCTCTTAGTCCACCAGGATCAGCCCGGTCCACCTCACGGGCTGGTCGGACGACAGGCTGATCGACAGACCCGCGTTCGCCGCCGTCTTGAAGACGTCGATACCCACGCCTTCCATCGACGGACGCGCCTCAAAGGGGCGCCGGCATGGGTCTCCACTGGCAACGCCCACGCAGTCCGGGCAGAGCAGGCAGATACCCCCGTTGAACCCGGCGGCGTAGTAGTAGCCCGCTTTGAAGGCCTCCGCCTCCAACCGGTTGACGATCTCGCCCAGCTTCCGGTTGGGATCGCCGTGGAGGAGCTCCTCGAGGTCCTTCGCGTTCTTGCCGGCGAGGCCTTTCTCATCGAGGTCGGTGGAGTCCCGCGGCGACTCCACCTGCACCAGCAACGCCACCGAATAGCGTTCCAGCACCTCGCGAAACTCAGCCACCGACATCAGGTTCGGGGGGCAGTGCAGGTAGTTGCCGTACCCCTGGCAGACCGGCACGGCGCACTTGAGACGCACGCGTTCGTCGACCACCACCTGTTCGGCGGGCAGCAATGCCGCACCGCTGGCGCCCAGATCACGGGCCTTCTGCAGCAGGAACACGTACTCCTCGGGCGCCTCGTCCCACTTGAAGCTGGACATCGATTCTCCTGTCGCTACGTGTTGGCGAGCCTCCGCAGCTCGAACACCACCGGGTTGGCCGCGTCGGAGCAGCACGCGACCGCTCGGTCCTTGTCATCCTCCCACGGCAGGCTGCCGCCGAAACGAAGGGTGGCAAGGTAGGGAGCTATCGACGCGATCGCCCAGGTGCAGAGACCCGCGGGAGCGGCCAAGTCGGTCACGAGCCACGAGTCGCCCGGCTTGTACTTGCAGGGCCCCTCCCCGGAACCTTGGATCTCGAGCACCGTGATGCGAATGTCGGGAGTGCCGTAGACACCGCCCATGAGTCACCTCCAGAGTCGAAGTGCGGCCATGGTAGCAGACGGTGGTCGGCAGCTTCTGGCCGGGGTTCCCTCCACCCTGCCCTCCCGCTATGCTGACGGTACATGTTCCACCCGAGGAGGTTCACGTGCCCCGTTCCGCCATCGTCGATCTGAGCCAGCCCCTACGGACGGGCCAGCCCATCTTTCCAGGGGACGCCGAGGTCGTCATCACTCCCCGTGGTACCCATGACACCACCGGCTTCGCCTCCAACGACATCCGTATGGGCTCTCACGACGGCACCCATATGGACGCCGGCTATCACTTCTTCGCCGCCGGGATGCGCCTCGACGAGTACCCGGTCGACCGCTTCGTGGGCGAAGGGGTCGTGATAGACCTGCGCGGCGCGCCCGCCGACAGCCCCGTCGACGTGGACACCTTCGCGGCCGCCCTGGAGGCGGCCGGCGGCGTGGGCGCAGGGGACTTCGCCATCCTTTGGTTCGGTTGGGACGAGCACTACGGGGGCGAGCTCATGTGGAAGAACCCCTACCTCGCTCCCGGAGCCGCCGCCCTGCTGGTCGAGGCCGGAGTCACCCTGATCGGCACGGACACGACCAACGTCGACAGCTCGACCGATCTCAGCACCCTCCCCATCCACAACCTGATCCTGGGCCGCGACATCCTGATCGTCGAGAGTCTCTGCAACCTCGAGCGCGTGGGCGCCGGGCGGGCCACGTTCGCCTTCCTGCCCCTGCCCATCGCGGGCGCCGACGGAGCCCCGACCCGCGCCGTCGCCTGGTGGGAGAAGTAGCACCGTGAGCGGCACCGGCGCGCCCGACCCTGAAGCGCTTGCTCTCGACGCCCACGAGCGTCTGGCCCGGCACCTCGCGTCGCTGGGGATGGGCTTTCCGCCCCGGGACCAGCTCCTGGAGTTGCTCCGCACCCATTTCACCGTCGCGGAGGCCGAAGCCGCCTTGTTGCTCCCGACCGCGGTGGGCCCCTTCGAGGTGATCTCGGCTCAGGTCGCGGCGGAACGCGGCGCCTCCTCCCGGAACACACCGCCCGTCGCCGCGGCTTACCTCAGCGACACCTACGAACGCTTGGTCGAGCGCGGCCTGCTCTTCGCCGGCCGCACCGCCGCCGGGGAGCGCGGCTACGCCCTTCACCAGGTCGGCTATGGCTTCCCCCAAACCTTCTTCTGGGACGGCGGAAACCACCCCGAGGCCTCCGCCATGGCCGAGTTCGTGGGCAAGTACTTCAACCGCGAGGTCACCCGTGAATCCTACGGGGGCACCGCGACCAAGCCCTACCGCTATGTGCCCATCGACAAGTCGCTTGACGAAGGCACGCAGGTCGTCCTCCCCGCTCACGCCATGGAGCCCATCCTCGCCAACGCCCAGACCTTCGCCCTGGCGCACTGCCCCTGCCGCGTGGGCCTGCGCCTGCGCGGGCGCCCCTGCAAGCACCCCGAGGATGTCTGCATGAAGTTCGACGAGCTGGCCGAGTTCCTCATCGAGCGCGGGCTCGGCCGGCAGATCGACCGCGACGAGGCCCGCGAGGTGGTCCGTCGCGCCGCCGCCGAGGGCCTGGTGCACTTCGTCGACAACGCCGAGGGCGACACGAAGCACAACTGCAACTGCTGCGGCTGCGCCTGCTGGAACGTGGGTAGCATCCGCCGGCGCAAGATCCCCCGCGACGTCCTCATGGCCACCTACTTCCTCCGCACCACCGATGTCGACGAGTGCATCGGCTGCGGCAGGTGCATCGACATCTGTCCGGTGGAGGCCCTCACCCTGGCGCCGGCGCCTCCGGGCCGGCGCAAACCACAGGCCAAGGTGGCCGTCGTGGACGAGGAGTGGTGCATCGGCTGCGGGGTCTGCGTGGGGAGGTGCCCGACGGGGGCGGCCGGGCTTGCCCGCCGCCGCGATGTCTCGATGGAGCTGGCGCCGGACTTCGCCACTCTGCACCGGCGGATCCTCGACGAGCGGGGGCTGACACAAGAGTAATCCGGAGCCGTCGCTGATGCCGGTCGTCGGACCAGCCTCCCGGCTCACGGTTTACGGGTTGCGCCAGGGTCAAGGCGGGCGTAGAGTGAAGGTGGAAGCCGTACGGAAAGGAGCACAGTAATGCTCACTGTCCGACCGAGCTCACATGCCTCTCTCCTTCTTACCCTCCTTCTGATAGCAGCGACGCTGCTGTTTCTTCTGCTGCTGCACGCCGACCCGGCGAAAGCGGCGGTCGGCCACAGCGGCTTCGCCGGGGACGGTCGACATACGGCGTTTCTGCTGGAAGGGGCCTCCGTTTCCGTGGCGCTCGTAGCCTACTACTCCCTCCGATCGGTTCGCCCTGTCCAGAGAGACGAGGACGCCAGGGACACCTGAACCTGGGACGAGTCTCGTCTCCTGACCGGGGGCGGCGCGGAACGCGCCGCCCCCGCTGCTTCACAAGGCCTCCGCCGCCAGTGACGCCACCTCGGTGGGGTTCACTCCCACCCGGATGCCCACCGCCTCCAGCGCCGCCTTCTTCGCCGCCGCCGTACCCGACGATCCGGAGATGATGGCGCCCGCATGGCCCATCTGCTTCCCCGGAGGCGCGGTGAAGCCGGCGATGTAGGCGACGACCGGCTTGGTCAGGTTCTCGGCGAT
>JAJZQZ010000132.1 GCA_021802965.1 Actinomycetes bacterium | reverse complement strand
CCGATCGCCGCCGGTCTGCCCGTACCGGGGTGCGTGGCGGCTCTTGCCGCCGTACGGTTCACGCCTCTACGGGGCGACGAATACGTGCTCGGGGACCTGCTGCTCTTGGACGACTCGTACAACGCCAATCCGGCCGCGGTCATCGTGGCGGTGGAAGACCTGGTACGGCGGGCGCGCCACAGCCGCGGGCGGCCGGTCGCGGTCCTCGGTGACATGCTGGAGTTGGGTCCCGAAGCCCTGGAGTACCACCGGAGCGTGGGGAAGCGTGCCGCCCAGGCCGGCGTTTCCCTGCTGATCGCGGTCGGTCCCTTGTCGGCGGCGACGATCGAGGGATTCGAGATGGCGAGATCCGCGCGGGCGGACGTCGAGCGTGCCTCTCTTCACCTGCCCGACCTCGACGACGGCCTCGAGGTGATCCTTTCCAGCCTGCGAACCGGCGACGTGGTCCTGGTGAAAGGTTCGCGTGGCATGCGCCTCGAGCGGGTGGTCGAGGCCATTAGGAAGAGCGCCGCGTGACCCGGGTCCTGGCAGCCGGTCTTCTCGCGATGGTGCTGGCCATCGTGGCCGGCCCCCGGTTCATATCCTGGATCAAGACCCGCGGGATCGGCCAGCAGATCAGGGACGAGGGCCCCGAGCGCCACAGCGAGAAGCAGGGCACTCCGACCATGGGCGGACTCCTCATCCTGGCGGCCGCCGCGATCCCCTACTTCCTGCTGGGCAAGATGACCGTGCCCGCCCTTGCCGTGTTCGTGGTGACCTTTGGATCGGGCATCATCGGACTCATGGACGATCTGGCGAAGGTGCGCAGGAAGCGTTCCTTGGGCCTCAGCGGCAAATCCAAGATGGGGTTGCAGCTGGTGCTGGTGGCAGTCGTGGGGTGGGTGGCCGTCCGCTTCGCCGGCATCGATACCCAGGTGCACATCCCCCTCGCCGACTGGGAGATCGAGCTCGGCCCCTTCTACTTCGTGCTGGCCTTTCTGCTCGTCTCCGGCTTCGCCAACGCGGTCAACCTCACCGACGGCCTTGACGGCTTGGCGGCCGGCACCGTCGGCACGTGTCTCCTGGCGTACGCCGGCATCACTTTCCTCTCCGGGGAGCGCGACCTGGCTCTTCTCTCGGCCAGCCTGATGGGGGCATGCATAGGCTTCCTGTGGTACAACTCCTTCCCAGCGGAGATATTCATGGGCGACACCGGGTCCCTGGCTCTTGGTGCGGCGCTTGCGGGACTCGCGGTCGTTTCCGGCACCGAGGTGCTCGTCCTTCTGATCGGGGCGGTCTTCGTGGCCGAGGCCCTCAGCGTCATCATCCAGGTGGTCAGTTTCAGGACGTTCCACCGCCGGGTGTTCCTCATGGCCCCCATCCATCATCACTTCGAGCTGAAGAACTGGTCGGAATCAAAGATCATCGTGCGCTTCTGGATAGTCACGGCGATCTTCGCGTCCGCGGGTTTCACCATGTTCTTCGCCGACATCCGATAGGGAGGATGGCGCGTGGATAGCGCTCTTGGGAAGAAGGTGCTGATAGTCGGCGCGAGCCGTTCCGGGCTCGCGGCTGCTTTGTTGCTCCGGGACCTGGGTCGGGAGGTGGTCCTCTCCGACCGCAAGCCGCGCGAGGAGTTGCCGGGGCTGGCCGACGCGGAGCGGGCCGGGGCTGTCTTCCTGCCTGGCCCCCAGGACGGCGCTCAGCTTGCGGGGGTGGACCTGGTGGTCAAGAGCCCCGGAGTCCCGGTCGAGGCGCCGCTCGTCGCCGAGGCCCACCGCCGCGGGATACCGGTCTGGAGCGAGCTGGAGCTCGCCTACGCCGTGCTCCCTCATCCGTTCACGGCCATCACGGGCACCAACGGCAAGACCACGACCACCGCCTTGGTGGGCCACATGTTCGCGGTCGCGGGGCGTCCCGCTCGGGTCCTGGGCAACATCGGCACCGCGGTCACCTCGGTCGCCGGATCTCTGGCGCCCGGGGAGGAGTTGGTAGTGGAGGCCTCGAGCTTCCAGCTCGAGGACGTGCACGAGTTCCGGCCCGCCGCGGGCGTCCTCTTGAACCTCACGCCGGACCACCTCGACCGGCACGGGACCATGGAGCACTACCTGGCCTGCAAGACGCGCATGTTCGCCCGCCAGGGACCTGACGATTGGGCCGTGATCAACGCTGCCGACGCGGAGGACGCCTAGGTCGGGAGAGAGCTGCTCCGACGGCCGCAAGGCCCGCGGGTGGCCTTTTTCTCGACCGACCCGATGATCGCCCATCGGCTCCGGCAGGAGGGAGCGGATACACCATCCGTCGGTGCCCGCGCCCACTCGGCCCTCTCCTGGCTCGAAGACGGACGTCTCCACCTCTGGGGTGAAGAGGCGTTGGCCGTCGACGAGATCCAGATCCGCGGCACCCACAACATGGAGAATTGCCTTGCCGGCGCGAGCGCCGCTCTTGCCCGCGGCATACCCCTGGATGCCGTGGTGGAGGGTCTGCGCACGTTTCCCGGGGTCCCCCATCGGCTGCAGATGGCAGGAGTCGTCGCCGGCGTCACGTATGTCAACGACAGCAAGGCGACCAATGTGGAGGCGACCCTGAAAGCACTCGAGGCCTATCCGCGGGACACGCACCTTATCTTGGGGGGCAGGGACAAAGCCTCCGACTACCGGCCGGTGGCGCGGGCATGCGCGGGCGCGTGCCGGGGCGTGTACCTCATCGGTGAGGCGGCCCCCCTCATCCGAGAGGCCTTCGCGGAGGTGCGGAGACAGGGCGACGGAGGCGAGGCTCCCAAGCCGGTCGATTCCGGCGACCTGGAGGCCGCGTTGCGCGCCGCCACCCAGGCGGCAAGTCCCGGAGACACGGTCTTGTTGGCTCCGGCCTGCGCCAGCTTCGACCAGTACTCGTGTTTCGAGGAGCGGGGCGAGCACTTCATGTCACTGGTACAAAGACTCCGGGAGGGGCGCGAGTGAAAGCCGAGCCGGCTGAGGGGCGCTATCCGCGCTCGTTCCACGCGGTGTGGGCGTCCGCTCTCGCGTTGCTGGTCACCGGACTCGTGCTTGTCTACAGCGTGTCCTCGGCTCTCGCGCTCACCCTGCCGGACGGCGACCCGCTCTTCTACGCCCGCAAGCAGCTGGAAACGGCCGCGGTGGGCCTGGTGCTGCTGGTGCTGGTCTTCTCGTTCGACTACCGACGCTGGAGGAAGGCGACCCCCTTCGTCCTGGCGGCCTGCGCCGCCTTGCTCCTCTTGGTGCATCTCCCCGGCCTGGGGATCGAAGCGAAGGGCGCCACCCGTTGGGTGGGAGTGGGCCCGATCTCGGTCCAGCCGTCGGAGCTGGTCAAGCTTGCGGTGGTCTTGTACGCGGCGCACATCCTTGCGCGTTCCTCAGTCAAGGCTCACCCTGACGACCTGCGGGCCGTGGTGGTGGTGGGCCTCGCGGCCTGCGGGCTGATCGTTCTGCAGAGAGACCTGGGGACCGGGGTGGTGTTGGCGGCTTCGGTCATGGGTCTGCTATGGGTGGCGGGGATGTCGGCGAAGCAGTGGCTCCTGATCGTCTCCTTCGGCGCGGGGGCGGTGATGCTGGCCATCCTCGCGGCGCCCTACCGTTTGCGTCGTCTTTCCTCGTTCTTGGATCCGTCGGTCGACCCTCTGGGGCTGGGCTACCAGATCCGGCAGGGCCTGTTGGCGCTGGGGCGCGGAGGCCTCTTCGGGGTCGGTGGGGGCAAGAGCGTGCAGAAGTTCACCTACCTGCCCGAGGCGCACACGGATATGATCTTCGCGGTGCTGGGCGAGGAGTACGGTCTTCTGGGAGTGGGGTTCGTCGTAGGTCTCTTCGCGGTCTTCGCGGTGGCCGCCTTCCAGCTCTCTCGCCGATGTGCCGACCCGTTCGGGCGCTACCTGATAGCGGGGTGCGCGTTCCTCGTGTACGCCCAGGCCCTGATCAACGTAGGGGGCGTCATGGCCGCGTTGCCCCTCACCGGGGTGCCGCTGCCGTTCATAAGCTTCGGCCGCAACAATCTCCTGGTGGTGATGGTCGCCGTGGGCGTGATCATGTCGGTGGCCCGATGGGGGCCGGCCGTGCCCGTCGCCGGGGAGCAGTCGCTGCCGAAAAAGACCGGGGAGACCCTGAATGTCACGTATCTTGATCGCGGGCGGCGGTACGGCGGGGCACGTGGTGCCCGCGCTGGCCGTCGCTGACGTGCTCGTCGCGCGCGGGTACGAGGTGCACTTCTGCGGCGGCGACCGCGGCATGGAGGGCACGCTCATACCCAAGGCGGGCTACCCTTTCTCGACCGTCCGCATCCGCGGCTTCGAAAGAAGACTGGGCCTGACGACCCTGCGTACTCTCCTGTCTCTGCCCGTCGCCGGGTGGGACGCGTGGGAGCTGCTCCGCCGGCTGCGGCCCGCGTGCGTGGTGGGGGTGGGCGCCTACGCTTCGGGCCCCGTGGTGGCCGAGGCTGCGGTGCGCGGGATACCCACAGCGGCGGTCGAGATGGACGCGCACGTGGGCTGGACGAACAGGATCCTGAGTCTCCTGGTGGACCGGGTGTGCCTCTCGTTCCCGATCACCGGGCGCGAAGGAGGCAAGTTCGTGTACACCGGCAGGCCTATCCGACCGTCGCTGCTCGAGGCGACGAAGGAGGCTGGTCGGGCGCGTTTCGGCCTCGATCCCACGCTGCCGGTGGTCCTGGTTTTCGGGGGCAGCCTCGGGGCCCGCAGCGTGAACGAAGCCGCGATGGGCGCTTTCGCGGACGGATCTCTGCCGGTGTCGGTGCTCCACGTCGCCGGCGGCCGTGACGCCGAGCGAGTGCGCGCGGCCGTCGCTCGGCCCAAGGACCGGCGGTACCAGGTCTTCGACTACCTTGACGACTTTCCCCTGGCCCTGGCCGCCGCCGATCTCGCCGTCTCGCGGGCGGGCGGGTCCGTGGCCGAGCTGCTCGCTCGGGGGATCCCCTCGATCCTCGTCCCGTATCCGCAGGCGACCGCCGACCATCAGACCAAGAACGCCCGGGCGGTCGCCGGAGCCGGCGCCGCGGTACTGATACCGGACGCCGAGCTGACCGCCGCCCGTCTGCGGGCGGAGGTGCAACGCATGCTCGACCCGGACGTGTCCGCGGCGATGAGCGTCGCGGCCCTCGCGCTGGCCCGGCCCGACGCGGCCGCCCGCATCGCCGACGAGATAGTGCTCCTGGCAGGCTCCGCGCGGACGACCGCGTCGTGAACCCCGGCGCCCTCATGATCCAGGACCCCCCGGCTTTCTCATCCCTGCGGCGGCTGCACTTCATCGGCATAGGCGGCGCGGGGATGAGCGGCATCGCCCTCGTGCTGCACCGACGGGGCTACGACGTGCGAGGCTCCGACCTCAAGCCCTCACGCTACGTGACCCTGCTCGAGCAGGAGGGTATCCAGGTGGTCGTGGGTCACGACGCCCGCAACCTCGACCACCCGGACGTGGTGGTCATCTCCACCGCCATCCCGGAGCACAACCAGGAGCTTCTCGAGGCCCGACGCCGGGGGGTGCCGGTGGTCAGGCGGGCGCAGGCGCTCGCGTGGCTGATGGAGGGGAAGCGGGGCATCGCCGTGTGCGGCACCCACGGCAAGACCACCACGACCTCGATGATCAGCCGCGCTCTGGTCGACGGAGGGATGGACCCCTCGTTCCTCGTGGGGGGAGAGCTCAACGACCTGGGGTCGAACGCGCGTCACGGGGACGGGGAGTACCTTGTCTGCGAGGCTGACGAGTCGGATGGGTCGCTGCTCTTCCTCCGCCCGGAGATCGGCCTGGTGACCAACGTCGAGCTCGACCATCACAGCCACTATCTGCATCTCGAGGACGTGGTCGACGTCTTTCGGTTGTTCATCGGCACCCTGCCCCCTGATGGGAGTTTCGTGCACTGGGCCGACGACCCCCGGCTCGCTCAGCTTGCCAAGGAAGCCCGATGCCGGACCACCTCCTACGGTCTCAGCCCGGGCAGTGACTACCTGGCCCGTGAGGTCACGCTGCACCACCACGGCAGCCGGTTCGAGGTGTGGCGCCGCGGGCATCGCATGGCCGCGGTCGAGCTCGCCGTGCCCGGTCAGCACAACATCCTCAACGCCCTGGGCTGCTTCGCCTCGCTGGACGGGCTGGGTCTCTCGCCGGCACGGATCGCCGCCTCCCTGCGCACCTTCAGTGGCGCCGTCCGGCGGTTTCAGCACAAGGGCGAGCGTGACGGGGTGACCGTGGTCGACGACTACGCGCATCACCCCACCGAGCTCAAGGCGACCCTGCGCGCCGCCCGCACGGGCGAATGGCAGCGGGTGATAGCCGTATTCCAGCCTCACCTGTATTCGCGCACCAGGTTCCTGCACGACGACTTCGCCCGCGCGCTCATCGAGGCCGATCTGGCCGTGGTGACCGACGTGTACGGAGCCCGTGAGGACCCCGAGCCGGGGGTGAGCGGCAAGCTCATCGTCGACAGCATCCTCCGGTTGCGCCCGCGGTTCCCCGTCATCTACCTGCCTCGGTTGACCTCTGTCGTGGACTACCTGCGCGAGACGGCCACCGCGGGCGACCTTGTCCTGACCATGGGGGCGGGCGACGTCCACCGGGTCGGCGAGCGATTTCTCGAGGAGGAGCGATGAATGCGGTCGAAAGCGTCGGAGACTCGCTGCGGGCGGTCCGCGGGGTGCGCAGCTGGAGGAAGGCGCCCGTAGCCCCCTTCACGACCATGGGGGTGGGAGGCAGGGCCGCCCTGTTGCTCTCAGTGTCCGACCCCGAGGCGCTCGTCCAGGTGCTCGCGGTGCTGCGTGATGCGGCCATCCCGTGGGCGGTCTTAGGCGCGGGCTCGAACGTGCTCGTCTCCGACGGGGGCTTCCCTGGAGCCCTCGTCACCTTGGACGAGGGGTTCCACTTCGTGGAGGCTCCCCGGGAGCTGCCGGGCACGAGCGATGTGCGAGTCGTCGCGGGCGCGGGACTGCCGCTGACCCGCTTGGCCTCGCATTTGGCCGACCTCGGGCTTTCCGGTCTGGAGTTCGGGTGCGGGATCCCGGGGTCGGTGGGGGGCGCCGTGGCGATGAACGCGGGCGCCCACGGCGGCTGTATGGCCGACGTGGTCGATTATGTGGAACTGGCTCGGCCCGGCGGAACGTCGTGGTGCTCGGCCGCCGATCTCGGGCTCGTGTACCGAGGGTCGCGGATCCCGACCGACGCCGTCGTGACGGCGGCCAGCTTGCGCCTGCGCCCGGCCGAACCCTACCTCGTGCAGGAACGGCAGCGCGAGCTGTTGAAGACGCGCCGGCGCACGCAACCGCGCGGGGTGCGCACCTTCGGCAGCACCTTCAAGAACCCGCCCGGCGATACCGCCGGGCGTCTCCTGGACGTCGCGGGGATGAAGGGCGTGCGTCGGGGCGGGGCGCAGGTCTCGCCCTTTCACGCCAACTTCATCGCCAACCTGGGGGATGCCACCGCCACGGATGTGATGGCGCTCATGGGCATGATGCGGGATACCGTGCGGACACGTCTGGGCGTCGACCTGGAACCGGAGGTGCGCTTCTTTGGCGACTCGCACTGAGTCGGCTGCCTCCGGCGGCTCCATGCACACCCGGATGCGCGAGCGGCGCAGGTGGGTGGCTTGGGAGCGCGGGCGCAGGCGCATGGCCGTCCTGCTCGCGGTGGCGCTGCTGGCCGCCGCCGTCGCGGGCGTCCTGTGGCTGCGTTCCTCGCACGTCTTCGCCGTCGAAAGGGTGCTTCTTCCCAAGACGCAGCACGTGAGCGAGGACGACATCCGAGCCGCCCTGGGGGACACGTCCCAGGCCGACCTGATGACCGTCGACCCCGAGGCATTGGAGCTCAAGCTCGCCGCCATCCCTTATGTCCGTACGGCCCATGTCTACCGCCGTTTCCCGCACACGCTCGAAGTCACCGTCGATGAATACCGCGCGGCGGGCCGGATCCAGGGCGTGGACGGTAGGGTGTGGTTGGTCTCTGACGACGGCCGTGTCCTCGAGCCGCTCCGGCCGGGGACCCCGGTGCTGGGCTCGGAAGGCCTGCTGCTTCTCAAGTCGCCGGAGGCGCTCAGTCTCGAGCCGGGCTCCGCTCTGCCGCGCGAGGTGGCCGCCGTGCTGGCCCTGGGCCCCCTGCTCAAGAAAGACGCCGCTTGGTGGTCGTCCCATCGGGTCCACCACGTGGAACTCAGAAGTTCGGGCGAGGCCACGGTGATCCTGGGGAGCGGTCTCGAGATCCGGCTGGGCGACACGTCACAGCTCGACCAGAAGTTGATGGTAGCGAAGACCATCATCGAGCAATACTTGAGGAAAGGCGAAGCGCCCGCGTATGTTGACGTCCATGATCCCAGCTGGGCGGTAGCGAAGCCCAAAGGACCGTGATATCGTGACGACGTTGCAGGAGAATCTGCCTGCGCAGCGTACATGGATGTCTGGGTGAGCGTGAGAGCCAACAGAGTGAGCCTGAAGCGCGGGTCGAGGTTATGCTCTACGGGATGGGCGCGGGCCTGGTCAGTAGAGACGGAGACGACACGCTGTCATGTGGAGGTCGGGGTACGATGATCGATTCCGGTTCGAGCTACCTTGCCGTGATCAAGGTCGTGGGTGTGGGCGGCGGCGGCACGAACGCGGTCAACAGGATGGTCGACGCCGGCCTCAAAGGGGTCGAGTTCATCGCGGTCAACACCGACGCGCAGGCCCTGTTGATGTGCGACGCCGATGTGAAGATCCACATCGGAGGCAAGATAACCCGGGGACTGGGGGCCGGCGCCAATCCCGAAGTGGGGCGCCAGGCGGCCGAAGAGAGCCGCGACGAGTTGCGGGAATCGCTGAAGGGCGCCGACATGGTGTTCGTGACGGCGGGCAAGGGGGGCGGCACCGGCACGGGCGCGGCCCCGGTCATCGCCGAGATAGCCCGGGAGCTCGGGGCCCTCACGGTGGGCGTCGTGACTAAGCCGTTCTCCTTCGAAGGCAAGAAGCGCGCGTCCCAGGCCGAAGCGGGCATCGAGATCTTGTCAAAGAAGGTCGATACCCTGATCATCATCCCCAACGACAGGTTGCTGCAGGTCGTCGAGCGGCGCACCTCGATCATCGAGGCGTTCAAAGTCGCCGACGACGTGCTCCGGCAGGGCGTCCAGGGCATCACGGACCTCATCACCGTGCCGGGGCTCATCAACCTGGACTTCGCCGACGTGCGCACCATCATGCGCAATGCCGGCTCCGCCTTGATGGGCATCGGCATCGCCAGCGGTGAGAACCGGGGAGTCGAAGCGGCTCGAGCCGCCATATCCTCGCCTCTCCTGGAGTCGTCGATCGAAGGGGCCACGGGGATCCTGCTCAACATCACCGGCGGGCCGGAGATGGGGCTGTTCGAGGTCAACGAAGCCGCCGAGGTCATCTCCGGAGCGGCCGACGGCGAGGCCAACGTGATCTTCGGCTCGGTCATCGATCCGAACATGGGCGATCAGATGAGGGTGACCGTCATCGCCACCGGCTTCGACCAGCGCCGAGTCCTCGAGCAGATGGAGGCGTTGGCCGGGAAGGGCGAGAATGCCGCCGAGCAGGTGGCGGAGCCGATCTTCGGCCAGGAGCGTCCGCGGTTCGAGATGGAGGACGACATCCTCGACATACCGCCGTTCCTGCGGGACAAGGACTGACGGCCCTGGGGTGACGCCTATGCTCGCTCCCGACGGGCCGGCGTCCGCGCTTCGGGAGAGACTGGATCCCAGCGCTCGGAGAATCCTCTCCGTTCGCGAGAGCCGGGGTATGCACCTGCTCGTAGCCGATCTGCCGGGGTCCTTGCGTTGCGCGTTCACTACCCGGTTCCGTACGGGCGACGACGGCCGACTTTGCGACTTCGACCTGTCACGGACTCCGGATGACCCGCCGTCGCCGAGCAGCCCCGATCGCTCGGCGCTCGGCGAGGCTCTCGCGGCTCTCGACGGAGCGGCCGGCGACGGT
>JAJZQZ010000131.1 GCA_021802965.1 Actinomycetes bacterium | reverse complement strand
CCCCTGATTTCCACCGCTCTCCCCGTGCGCCGTGACTCCTCTTCCGCCCACACCTCGGCCGCCAGTAGGGTGGTGAAGGCGCGAGCGTGGAGGTCGGCGTTTACGCAGAGCCAATTGCGGGTCACAGGTGCATGGCCTCATCGACCGAGCGCACCAGCCAATACTCGCCCCCGAACGTCAGCACGTCGGCCTCGAACTGCTTCTGCGCGTCTGACTGGCGGCCGGTGGCCGTCTTGATCTCGACCCAGACAGACCGGCCGCCCTTGAGGCAATAGAGGTCCGCGATACCCTTGTGCGAGCCGAGCCCCTGCTGTTGACGAATGACGAGCCAGCCGCGCAGGCGCAGGTAGCTCCTCACTTGGTCCAAAATGGCAGATTCTGGTTGGCGACCGCGGCTCTTGGCTACGACCTTGCGCGATTGCTCAACTGTCACTTGACGGTTAGGGTTAGAACAGGGTTTGTCCACTCACCCGCCCCTTTGTTTGTGCGGTACTTCCCATGCCGCTAGTCTCACGCTCCGGTATAGCCTGAACTATGGAGCACTCCACCAAGAACCCCTCCACGAACGCGCGGGTCCATTCCAGCGCCACCGCCCTGCCGTTCGCGCGGTCGACGTAGCGGATCAGGTTCACGGCGGCGGGGGATGGCAGGATGGAGGCTAGGGAGGTCATGCGTCGACGTACTCGAACTCGATGCGGTTGACGGTGTTGTACCAGCCAATGCGGTTGGCCTGGGCGAACATGTCCACGAACTGCCAGGCAGCCAGGTGAGGGAAGCCCTCGCGCACACACTCAAGGTCGTCATAGGCGTCCCGAATGTCAATGAGCAGCTCCTGCTTCACGCTCACCACCCGGATCAACCCGAGCGGCTTGACCTTCTCGCCCTTCTTGAGCCCCTGCGCCTTCTCGACCGCCTGCAAGATGGTCCCCGGCTTCAGATCCCACCAGGAGAGTCGCCGGGTGACAGTCTTTGTGCGGTTGCGAACGGCCTCGGTCGTCATGCTGAATGATATGTTGCGCGGCATGGCTACTCCCCCGCCTCCCACAACTCTCCGCTCCACCGCACGCCCTCAAGCCCCACCAGCGCCAGCTTGAAGCTCAGTACCGGCTCCCCCTTGCCGTCCACCTCCTGCGATATCGCCTTGACATAGGCTGAGCCCGTCACCTCCATCAGCATTCCCTCGGCCAGCACCGGCACCGCGCCGTCCGCGTCGGCCGTGAGATCGTCGAGGGCCTGCACGTTCAGGCTCATGCTGCCGGAGAGGGCCAGCTTGACCGTGGGCTTAGCCTGCCGGCGCATGGGCTTGAAGATGGCGTCGGAGAGCGTCGGCTGAATGGGCGGGGCCAAGGCGATATCGGGCACGGGTGCCTCCTCTAGGGTCGCAAGTTCCGCTCGCATAGCCGCCACCTCGTCACGGATGGGCTGCACAACAACGTCCGCGTGGCAGCGGTAGCAGGGTCGGTGGTCGATGCGGATACCGGGATGGGCGGGGCATGTCGGCCAGCGGGTCATTCGTCGGCCGTTCCGTAGTCCGGGTGCTGCCCGTGCATGTGACGCTCGAGGTTCACGAAGTGGCGGTTGCAGCAGGGGCAGACACCGTTGCTTACTCGCTTCTTGGTCTTGGTGAGCTGGCCCTTGATGGCGGCCTTGGAGCGCTTCTCGGCGTCCCTCTCCTGCCGGGCTTCGCTCATGCGGTCCTGGTAGTAGCGGGCATTGTCCTGTGCCGCTTTGAGCTGCTTACGCAGGCGGTCGGCGTCCGTTTCGTGCCAAGAGAGGCTGTGCCCATTCGGACAGTAGAAGGTCTTACCGTCGCTCCGGCGACTCTCGAAAAACCTCTCTGGAGCGCCATAGGTGACGCCGCACTCGGGGCACTCCCGTATCTCGAGCGTGGTGCCTAGCGTTTTCACTGTGGTTACACTCATCACTCCTCCTCTGCTCCCGGGCACCTGTCGAGCGGACACCGGCATGTGTCGCCTACCATTTCCGCCCCCTTTCCCACTCCCGCCGTTCCCGCTGGTCCCCCCAGCGCTCCTCCCACTCATATTCCTGCGAGCGGGTGAACCGACCGGGCAGCTTCAGCACCCGGTCTTCCGCGGCCTCCTCTATGGCGATGTCTTCGCGGGACAGACGGGCCGCCCATGCCTCGATCAGCATGGGACAGCCTTCGTCCAGCCACACGCGACTCTCGCGGCCCTTGTCGTACTCCAGCTTCCGAGCGCATGGCTCGGAGTGACGACAGGACCGATGCTCCGATAGGCACGGTGCGCCGTTCATGGCTAGAACGGGATCGAGTCGTCATCGAAAGCTTCATCGTCGGCGGCCGCTGTCGTCGGCGTGGACACCTTCGCCTGCGGCCGGCCGAGCGCCGCAAACTCCGGCGTTGTCTGGATCATCGCCTTCCAGTAGTCCGAGAGACCATCGAAGACCGCTGCGTCGTACTCTTCCGGCTCGAGGGAGAAGAGGATGCTCTCGTTGACCTGCTTGGGCGGATTCGTGCCCTTGGGAAGCGCCATGACGCTCTGCACCTTGGCCTTGCCCTTGTCGGTGTGCACCACGCTGATGAGGCAGGGCGCTCCGAGGATGTTCCGGGCATCGAATCCGGCCAACTCCTCATCGGTGAACGCCCGCCCGCGCCATGCCTCGAGGTCGTGGCGGAGCGTCGCCTTCTCGTGGAGCGACTGCGTGTAGAACTTGTTGACCGTGAACGGCTGGCCAGCGTGGTCGCCGGTGGTCATGAGCTCCTGCGACAGCTCCCACGTGATGAGCACCTGACGCCGGACGGTCACGCGACCCTCGTACTCGCCCGTCTGCGTACCCAGGTCGATGAGGCGGATACAGCGCGCGATGTGTGTGCCTGCCGGGGCCGGCTCGAAGTCGCCGCCGCCGTTGCTGCCTGTCCATTTCATCTCAAGTCCTCTCGTGTTATCGTGTCTGTGCCTGTTGAGAGGTCGTATCTTCGGATGCGGCCTCTCGGCTTTGTGGTGCGCTCGTCTTCACCCCCTTCCCCTGCATACGGCTTACGTGGCCGAACACGTACTTCTGATAGGGCCCGGTGCGCTGCTTCTTGCTCATGGCTCTGAGCGTCCGCTCTCCGCAGCCACACGCGCATTCTGGCGCTTCGTCGGTCACGGGTTCTGCCTCCGGCACCTCGCGCCCCGTCGCCTGACACGGCATACACACGGGATCCGGGTTGCCGCTCCACAACTTCGCCCGGCAGTACAGGCAACGCCGCGCCGGGGCTTCCTCGCGCACCAGGGGCACGATCGGACGGGTGCGCAGGCGGATGGCGGGGTGATTTACGGTGGTCCTCACCACGCGCCCACCCGTCCGCCGGCGTATGGCTCGACGATAGTCACCCAGACGATGTATCCGGCCACGATGAGGATGCCGAGCACGATCATCCAGCGGTCGTGATGGAGCAGCCAGCGGATCACTTGACCACCTGCACCAACTCCACCCGCGAACAGCGGATTTTGCCATCCGTGTTGTACGGCACCACCACGCCCGCAAGCCAAGGCCAGCGAATGAGTACGCGCCAGAGGGTCGCACTGGTGTAGTTCTCGTCGCACCACTCGCGGGTACCGACGTTGACGCCACAAGCGCAATCGAGTGTGGGCAGGGGATTGCATACCTCCGTGAGTACCGCCCCCGGCTCGACAGTCCAGTGAGCGGGCATTGTGTGCTCCGTCTGCCCGATGCGCTTGTAGGCGACGATGCCCTCGTCGGTGCTCACGAAATGCTGCTCCAGATAATGGCAGGCATCGAGCAGTTCCTTGGCCCCCGAAAGGTTGGCCCACGAAAGGTTGGCCCCCGAAAGGTCGGCCCCCGAAAGGTTGGCCCCCGAAAGGTCGGCCCCCGAAAGGTTGGCCCACGAAAGGTCGGCCCCCGAAAGGTTGGCCCCCGAAAGGTCGGCCCCCGAAAGGTTGGCCCACGAAAGGTTGGCCCGCAAAAGGTTGGCCCACGAAAGGTTGGCCCGCAAAAGGTTGGCCCACGAAAGGTTGGCCCCCGAAAGGTCGGCCCCCGAAAGGTTGGCCCACGAAAGGTCGGCCCCCGAAAGGTTGGCCCACGAAAGGTTGGCCCGCAAAAGGTTGGCCCACGAAAGGTTGGCCCGCAAAAGGTTGGCCCACGAAAGGTCGGCCCCCGAAAGGTTGGCCCACGCGCCCTTCTTGCAGTCTCCCAGCCATTCGCGGTGCGCAGCCAGAATGCCCTCTAATTCATCCTGCTTCATGCCGCCCGCTCCTCACACCTCTCCAGCTCCACCCCCGCCGCCTCGGCCACTGCGTGCACGGACGCGATGGCCATGTGGCAGGCCGCTTCGATGGCTTCCTGGCGAGCGGGCAGGGATGGGAACGCGGCCTGAATGCTCCAGCGCACGTCGGTCATCGCGCCTATCAGGTCGTGCTCGGCTTCTTTTAGGGTCACAGCCTCTCCTCTCGTTCGCGGTCATAGGGACGTAGCCGCCGGGTCTGGTCGTGGCGTCGGTCGTTGTCGGCAGCCATGCGGATGAGGGCCCAGCCGAGGAGGGCCAGGGCGATGAAGGCGAGGGGGAGGAGGACGTAGAGGGTGGTCATGCGGACGCCTCGTCAAGGCATGACAGCAACGTCCCCTCGTTCATCTCCCGCACGGCCCGCTTGAGGTTGCGGGTAGCCACGTTGAAGTACTCGGGCTTGAGCTCCACGCCGATGAAGCGCCGCCCCAGCTTGAGCGACTGATACCCCTCGGAGCCGATGCCCGCGAAGGGCGACAGTACCGTCTCACCCACGTTCGACCAGAGCCGGATAGTACGCTCGATGGTCCCCAGTTGCAGCGGGCAGATGTGCCGTTCGTCCTTGTCGCTCCGGGCTTCCACGACGTTCAGCGTGTTCGACTCTCGGATGCCGTACCAGATGGGCCGGGCCCACTCGATCCATTCGTCATTGGTGAGATCCGGGTGAATCGGCACGGCGTTTTCGCCGGGTTTGCGGAACACGAGAATGTAGTCCGCGAGCGCGGGTCGAAGCCACGATGAGTCTTTGCGAAGCTGGACGAACAGCAGGCCCTTGGAGTGCGTCCGGATGGCCTGCGCCTGTGGATCTTTGTCGATGCAGACTTCGCCGTGGTAGACGAAGCCCGCTTCGGTGTAGGCCCGGATGGTGGCCCCGCGGAAGTCGGTCAGTCCGATCACGCCATGCGTGGTGAGCCTGGTCGGTAACTGGGACACATGGACGCAGGTATTGCGGCCCGGCTTGGTCACGCGCAGCATCTCCCGGATGATGAAGCCGAAGTGCTTCCAGAACTCCTCGGGCGAACGGGAGTTACCGAGGTCGCGCTCCGTGGGCGAATAGACGAAGAGGCTCTGAAACGGCGGTGAGTAGACGGAGAGGTCGATTGATTCCTCGGGTAGCTCGGCCAGCCGTTCGGCCGAGTCCCCCAAGAGCAGCCGCCACCCCTCCCCCGTAGCCTCTTGCTTCTGATACACGAAGCGCTCCTCTCTCAGTCCGATCTCGGCCCGCTCGTAGGCGGCCACGTGTTTTACGAGCTCGCGCCCGGTGCGCTCGGCCTCCTCTTCCTTGCGCAGCACGTTCTGGTAGATGGCCTGCTCGACTTCGGTGAGCACGATATAGGCCACCACGGGGCGGGTCTGCCCGAAGCGATACGACCGGCGGATGCACTGGTAGTACTGCTCATAGGAGTCGGAGAGTCCGACGAAGACCTGCCGCGCGGCCCGTTGGAAGTTCATGCCGAATCCGGCAATCGAAGGCTTCGTTACCAGGACGCGATACTCGCCGGCGAGCCAGGATTCAATGCGGGCAGCCTTTTCCTCGGGTGGCTGCGAACCTTCGACCACGACCGCATCGGGAAGGGCGGCGGCCATGGCATCGGATTCGTCGTTCAGCCCGCACCAGGCGATCCACGGCTCTTGTGCCTCTTCACTGATGAGCCGAGCCGCCTGCTGCACTCGGTCAGTGAGTGTCGAACGGCGGACGGCCGCGCGGTCCCCCACACCTTTCAGCGTCGTGGCGAATAGCTGGCCCTCAGGCGCATACTCCGTGGGCACGATGACCGGCTCGATGGAGAGCCCCGGTAGATCGTACCCCTCATCTGAGTAGCCGAGGTCGGAAGGCCGCTTGAGGCTCATGCCCCACGAGGCGAGCCAACGATAGAAGGGCTCGGCCGCGTGGCCTTTGAGCCGCCAGCCCTCGTCGTCGTGGACGAAATACTGCGACAGCATCTCGACCCGGCTCATGATGCCGAGAAACTCAGCGTGGTTCGCCAGTTCGGCTATGTCGTTCGGGGCGGGCGTGGCTGTGCAGCACAGCCGGAGCGGTGTCCGCTGGAAAGCGCGTATTAGCGCCGTCCTGGTCTTGCCGTCAAAGCTCTTGAGGATGCTCGACTCATCAAGGACCACGGCGCCGAACGCATCCGGGTCGAAGTGCTCCACCATCTCATAGTTCGTGATGGTGAGCTTGCCGGCGTCAGCCTGCTTGCGGGCATAGACGACGTTGATTCCGAGCTTCCCGGCCTCGCGCACGGTCTGCCGGGCCACGGTGAGCGGGGCGATGATGAGGGTCGATTCTCCTGTCAGCCGCGCCCACTCCAGTTGCATGAACGTCTTGCCCAGTCCCGTGTCCGCGAAGATGGCCGCGCGGCCCTTGCGGAGCGACCAGCGCACGAGGTCTCGCTGGAAGGGAAACAGCTTAGGGTTGATGGCCTCGAGTGCCACTTCGAGCCCCTCAAAGCGCATGGTGGAGCGCTTGGATTCGAGGAAGTCCTGGTACCCGCTCACCGCCCGCTCACCGCGTTCGGCGTGATGCGCAGCCACTTGACCTCTTCGGGGTCGAGGTAGTCGTGCGCCCGTTCGACGCAGGAGCGCCACGACCAGCTATAGAACTTGCCCACGAGCTTCCCGTCCAGCCACACGGAACAGAAGTAGTCGTGACCGGGAACGACGGAGGTAGCCGAGACTTCGGTGATACGGATGTGGGCTTCCCCGGCCGCAGGCGAACCCGCAGCCGGGGCAGAAGGAGAAATGGCGGCCGCACCAGGCAGGCTGCGACCTTCGGCGGCGATCGTGCTCAGGGCCTCTACCGCCTCAGCCCCAGGGATATGGACGTGGACGTTGCCGAGCGCTTCGAGTTCGGCGATGAGGCTATTCATCTAAGCTTCTCCTCCTTGGCCATCCGGCGCACGGCAGACTCGACAACGGCGGTGTAGTTGATGCCCAGCTTAGTTGCCAGCTCAGACAGAAGACTCACGCACTCCTCAGAAAGCTTGAACGACTTCATGATTCTCGGGGCCTTGGGCTGTTCTTGGTCTGTCTTCATGGCGGCCACCCTATCAATCGGCACTCTGCCCTGTCAATACTCAGTATAGACGAATAATCACGCAATTTGCGCAAATTGCCTTACACTAGAGCGGGGAGGAGAAACGGAGGGCGGATGGAAAGGGCGGAGGGTGCCACAGGCGCGTACATGCGCGAGTTGGCGGACGTGAACGAGCAGCTGGAGGCACTCGCCTTCCTCGTCGCCGAGCGCGTGCCACGGGAGGGCATCACGTGGGAAGACGTCGCTGAGGTGCAGCGGGTGGGTGAGGTGCTGCGGGGGCTCATCAAAGAGAAGACCCCGGCAGAGCGAACCCTGCCGGGGCCATCGACCGCTCCCTGACGAAGGGGAGCTTTCTAGACGGGCACGGCTTTGATCTTGTTGACCAGGGCCGCCCGGTCTTCTTGAAGCGCGGCCATCACGTCGAACACCTTCTCACTGAATCCGGCCAGGCAGTAGACATTCCGCTCCGGGAATTGGAGCGTCCCGTAGCCCTGCAGGTCGAAGGAGAAGATGGCCGGGTCTGCCCCGGTGCGCGCCTTGTACTCCCGGTGCGCATCCTTGGGCGCGTGGTAGCCGACCCATGCCTGCCTGTCCGAGAGGATGATGATGCGATCGTAGGGGGTCATGCCTGCCCCAGCAAAGATGAGTCGAAAGTCAGTGCCGCCACCTGTGAACCTGGCCGCCAACGCCTCCACGATGCTTGACAGCGTGTCCCGCGGATTCACGGCCACACGAGCGTAGCCGAGGCCACCGTTGCAGTACCCGGCAGCATCGAACAGCAGCAGGTCAGAGTCAAGCCGCTTGACGAGTGCCGCCGCGAAGGGCGCAGCCTTCTCGAAGACGCCCTTCATGGACCCGGACACGTCGAGCGCCACCAGCGTCTTACCGGGTAGCGCGGGCACGTTCTCGAGCGATATCTCCATGGCATCCGAAAGCGCTCCTAGCAGGAAGCTGGGAACGCCAGCCGTCTTCAGCTCGCGCATGGCCGTGAAGAAGCGGAAGGGCAGCACGAGGCTCTTGTGGATGCGCTCCGGATCAACCAGGTACTTGCACGCGACGGGCAGGGAATCAGGAGCCTGCGCCGTGATGTTGCGCAGGTTGCGGAGTAGCGCGAAGTAGCCGAGCGAATCGGACTCCAGGAGATCCGCCCACACCTTGCGCTTGGCCTCAGCGTCAGAGCCCGCCTGCGTCAGCCGTACCTCCCACGTATCGGGCGCCGCGAGCGTGCCCGTCATGAGGGCCGAGAGTTGCGGGGTAGCCTTGGGGTGAGTGAGGTTCACAGCATCCACTAGCGACAGCTTGTGTCCGTCGCCTTTGTACTTGCCGAGGCGGTAGGCATCGAAGCCCGCAAGGGCATCGGCGACCCCGCGCTTCAGCGCGTTCGGGATGGGCTTGCCGTAGGTAGCCAGCTGGTAGGCCAGTATCTCGGTTGCGTCGTCCGGCCGGCGCACGGCATTCGTCACCGCGCGACGGAGCCACTTCTCACCCTTGGCTACCTGGCAGAGTTCCACCAGGCAGACGTGCGTGATCGAGCGCATCCCGTACTCGTTGCGAGCGAAGATGCCCGCCTGCGCAGCGAAGCGCTTATCGGGCAGGGCACGGATGAGACCGCGCACCTGCGCAAATGTCGCATCGGCCGAGCGGTAGAACTGGTCTTGGGCAAAGGACGTGAGAAGCAGCGACGCCAATTCCAGCTCGGGCGTCTCCGAGTAGGCTTCACCTCCAGCCAAGTTCTCGGTGAGGGTAGCGGCTGCTACGGTTGCGTTGAAACGCGCCATGGCCCACCTCCGTCATGTAGGCTGTGGCAGAGAAAGGCTGGCGAGGTGTTTTAGCGTCCTAACCACTAGACGACACAACCCGAAGGTTGCGGCGGGATTCGAACCCGCGTATCTCTCTTGACAGGAGAAGTAACCCCACCATCACTGCTGCCACAGACTTTGTTGCCACCGAGGAAAACCGAGAGGGTTTTACTTACCCAAGAAGTAACCCTGTCGTCACTGCGGCGGCGATGCTCTGCGGTCGATGAAGGCACACTAGCACATGGGTAGGACGGAACGCAAGACACAAAAAGCGCCCCCGCTTCTCGGCCGTCGGGGGAAACGGCAGAAGCGGGGGCAGGCGGGAGGGAGGGTCTAGGTCAGCCGCGTGAGTAGGTCGCCTTGGTCGCGCCCTCCAGCACGTTCATCACGAAGGTCAGCGCAGCGATGATGCCCGCGATCGCCGCAGCGGTCAGGAGCTTGGAGTCGGCCAGTCCGTTGAAGGACTCCGCCCCGCTGATGCCCAGCAGATAGACGGGCACAGCCGCCTGGAAGAAGGTCCGCACCGCGCGGATCAGGGCGTTCTTGAAGGTCTCTTTCATCTCTCACTCTCCTTTGTCGCCGCAGCCGGGCCAGGCGACGGGTCAGGGATATGCGGCTGCATAGTTTCAGGACCACCTCCTGTTCGCGGTTCGTCGGCCAGGTCGAACGCCGCACACAGGTCGGCACACGGCGGGTTGTCGCAGGAGTGCTCGCAGGTTGCGCAGGACGGGTCCATGGGGACGTAGCGGCTACACGGCGCAAAGGGCCGCACAGGTGCAGCTTGCTGCGTCATGCGGCTTGCGTATTCACGGTACTCCGGGGACGTGCCGTAGAGGCTCACCAGGCGAGACCTCGAACCCGT
>JAJZQZ010000130.1 GCA_021802965.1 Actinomycetes bacterium | reverse complement strand
GGCCCTTGAGCAAACCCGGTCAATTGGCCCATGAGACCCAATTGGTTGGCCATACAAACCAGTTGTAAAGCCAGTTACATGAGGTATACCTTTGCCCTCAGTCGACCAGCTCGGGCACTCTTCGCGTGAGCTCCGCCCATCCGTCTTCCACGGCGCCGTGGACCAGTTGCTTGACACCCGCGAACGCCTCGGGCGGGAAGACCATCTGCCAGATGCGCATCAGATTCTCCCGGTCGTCGTCGGCCAAAAGGGGGAACAGCCACGCGATCGCCTGGGGGAACCGCTCCTGAGGGACCTTGGTGGCCATCAGACCGAGCGCCTGACCCTGCTCGGGCATGGTGATGCGCTCCCGGAAGAGCCGGTAGAGGTGGGCATCCTCCTTGGCCAGATGTATGTCGAGATGGAACTTGAAAGCGGCGCTGGCCCTCGCGGCCTCGAGGGCATCGCCGGCCGAGACCGCCGCATCGAGGGCGGCGAAGGCGGCGTCCAGGCCGCGGTGGTCGCGCTCGTAGGCCTCGGCGACAGAGGGAGCCACCTTCTCCACGGCCGGGAAGACCGCCAACTCCTCTCCATCGGCGTGCCAGACGAGGATCTCGTTCATGAAGCGATAGCGCTGGAGATCCGCCTCCCGCCCCCCCTTCCCGCGGGCCAATTCGAGCGCGGCTGTGTCGATGATGGCCATGTCTTGCCTGAACGCATTATGGAACGCCAGGATGGCGTCGGTCGGGACTGTCATGACGTCTTTCCTCCCCGTACGGTTCGCGGCACGGTGTCGCCTATCCAGAGGCACGTAGGATGTTTTGTACCCGCCGCGTCTATGACCCAATCGATGACCGTGATCCAGTCGGGGCCTGACGGGATTGTCTGTATACCCCACCGGGTATATTTGCCACCTAAAGGGGAATAACGGTGGTGTCGATAGGAGGACCATGATTCCTAGAACATTCTTCGAGGGGCTCGGGATGGTGATGCTGGGGGCTGGAGGCGTCGGGGCCGCCCAGCTGGCCGTGCATTTCGACCAACCTTTCTTCGCCCTCGGCTATCTCTTGAGCGCGGTCGTGCTGCTCATGGCGGGCGTCGTGCGCCTCGTGCGCGCCTACTGACGGTCTCGCGCCCGCGGGTCTCGCGCCCCGCGGCGGGCGGATAGATGGCGTTTCGCGCGCGCTCGGTCTGCTTTCCGTCCGCCGCCCTCGCTACAATGAGGCATGCGAGCAGCCCGCGACACCACCCGTCCCGCCCCCGGCCTCTCGAAGTCTCGATACCAGGCCGGGCTGCAATGCCCGAAGCGACTCTGGCTGGAATGCTACCGCCGCGAACTCGCCGACGCCATCGACGAAGCCACCCAGGCGCTCTTCGACCAAGGACACCGTGTGGGCGAGCTGGCGCGCGAGCGCTTTGGCGGCGGCGTCTTGGTGGCCGAGGACTACACACGGTCCGCCGCCGCTCTCGCCACCACCGAGCGCCTGCTTCTCCACGGGGCCGAATGCCTCTACGAACCGGCCTTCCGGTACGACGGCGTCTTCGTACGCTGCGACATCCTCGTGCGCCGACCCGATGGATGGGACCTCATCGAGGTGAAGTCGACCAGCAAGGCGAAGCCCGAGCACGTGACCGACTGCGCGATCCAGGCCTACGTGGCGCAGGGGTTCGGGCTGCCCATCGCCCGGGCATACGTCATGCACCTCGACACCGACTATGTCTATGCCGGGGGTCCTTACGACCTGGAGCAGCTCTTCAGACTCGTCGACGTCACCGCCGAAGTGCGCAGGCTACTCCCAGACATCCCGCGGGAGCTGGCGCAGATGAAGGCGATGCTTCTGGCCGATTGTCCGGAACGGACGATAGGAGGGCACTGTTCCGCCCCCTACGACTGCGGCTTCATCGGTCACTGCCACGCCTTCCTGCCCGACTACCCCGTGACCGAGATCCCGCGGATCAAGCCCGAGGTGGTGGGTGAGCTGCTCGCGGCCGGCATCTACGGCATCCACGATGTGCCCCCGGACCACCCCGCGCTCACTCCTCTGCAGCGCACCGTCTGCCACGTCATCCAGAGCGGCGAGCCGCGCTACGGCAATGGCTTGGCCGACGAGCTCGCTCGTCTCGCGCACCCCATCCATTTCCTCGACTTCGAGACCTGGATGCCTGCCCTACCCGTCCATCCGGGCACACGCCCGTATCAGATGCTGCCGGTTCAGTGGTCGTGCCACACCCTGCATGCCGATGGCACGATCACGCACCAGGAGTTCCTGCACGAGGAGCCCTCCGATCCCCGGCCCGCGTTCGCGGAGAGCTTGTTGGCTGCCCTGGAGAGCGAAGCCACAGGCGTTGAGTGTCCCATCGTCGTCTATACGGGCTTCGAGAATCGCGTGCTCCGCTCGCTGGCTGAAGAACTCCCCGAGTGGGCGCCCCGCATCGAGGCGCTCCAAACCCGATTGGTCGACCTCGAGAAGATGATCCGCAACCACGTGCAGCATCCGGGGTTCCACGGCCGCACGTCGCTCAAGTTCGTCCTGCCCGCCATCGTCGACGACATCTCCTACGACGGTCTCGCCATCGCCAACGGCGCAGTGGCGACGCGACGCTACGAGGCCGCCATCCTCGACGGCCTCGGCGACCTTCAGCGCCGGCAGATCTTCGCCGACCTGCGCGCCTACTGTGCGGTCGACACGCTGGGGATGGTCCGGCTGGTAGAGGAGCTCGTCGAACGCTGCTCCTGAATCAGAGCGACCGGCATCGCGTGTCACATCCCGAGCGTGCCCTCCGTCAATCGACGCGGGCCGCCGCGTAAACCGCGTCCGCGGCCTCCAGGCCGTTGCCGGCGATGGCCACGCCCTGCTCGCGGAGCACGGTCTCCAGCGCGGCCAAGAAGGTGAGCACGTGGCGCTCGGTCGACGACGCGCCCATGATGCCGACCCGCCACACCGCCCCGGCCAGCGAACCGAGGCCGCCGCCGATCTCGATGCCGTACCGCGAAAGCAGGGCCCGCCGGGTGGCGACGTCAGCCGCGCCCTCGGGTATGCGGATGGTGTTGAGGGTGACCAGCCGCTCCGACTCGGGGACCAGCATGGCGAGTCCCATCGCCTCCACGCCGGCCACCAGAGCGCGGTGATTCAGCAGATGGCGGGCGAACCTCGCCCGCAGGCCTTCCTCCGCGACCAGCCGCAGGGCTTCGCGCAGCGCGTAGATCATGTTCACGGGCGCGGTGTGGTGATACTTCCGTTCCGCGCCCCAGTACTCGCGCACCATGCTCATGTCCAGGTACCAGCTGACGACGGGGGAGCGCCGGGCATCGAGCGCGGCGAGCGCCCGGTCGCCAAGGGAGACGGGCGCCAACCCGGGCGGGCACGACAGGCATTTCTGAGTGCCGCTGTAGACGGCGTCGACGCCCCAACGATCCACCGCCACCTCGACCCCGCCCAGAGAGGTCACCGTATCGACCAGGAAGAGGGCGCCGGCATCCCGGGCGATCGCGGCCAGCTCGTCCAGGGGTTGCAGCACCCCGGTGGAGGTCTCGGCGTGCACCACGGCCACCAGCTTCACATCGTGGCTGCGGGCAGCCTGCTCGACGTCGGCGGCATCGATCGCTCGTCCCCACGGGGCGTCGACCCGCACCAGGTGCGCGCCCAACCGGTTGACGATGTCGCACATGCGCGTGCCGAAGACACCGTTCACGGCCACGAGCACGGTGTCCCCCGGCTCGACGAGATTCACAAAGCAGGCTTCCATGCCCGCGCTTCCGGTGCCCGAGACCGGGATCGTGAGCCTGTTCTCGGTCTGGAACATCTGACGCAGCAGCGTCTGAGTCTCCTCCATGACCGAGAGAAAATAGGGGTCCAGGTGGCCCACCGTGGGCGACGACATCGCCTGGAGCACGCGAGCGGGCACGTCGCTGGGGCCGGGCCCCATCAACATCCGTGCTCCCGGATCGAGATCCCGCCACTGTGTCGCGTCGATCGAAGTCATTCCACGCCCCCTCTGATCCCATTGCGGTCCGACCCGGCCCGCCTCTGGCCGGTCGAGTAGGATACTACGAGCTCGGAGATGCCCGCCACCCGCACCGGCAGGCCGGCCCGCCGCACGCCCAAGCCGAGCTGCAGCAGGCAGGCGGGACACTCGGTCACCAGCACGTCCGCCCCGATCGCGGCGACTCGTTCCATCTTGCGGGCGAGGATGCCGCCGGCCACCTCGGGATGGAGGACGTTGAACGAACCGGCCGCGCCGCAGCAGCTGTCGGCTTCGGGGAGCTCGCGGTACTCCACGCCGGGCAGCGACTTCAGTATGCGCCGAGGCTGCGTCACCACGCCCTGGTAGCGCGCACCGAGATGGCACGGCTCGTGATAGGTGACCACGAGCGGCCGATCCGGGTCGCCGTCCGGGGCGGCCGGTGGCGGCGCGAGGTCCGCCGTCCGGGCGAGGAGCGGGTCGACGAACTCGCTGAAGCTCCGCGTCATGGCTGCCAGCCGGTGGGCCCGGACCGAGAACTCAGGGTCGTCGGCAAGGAGGTCCGGGTACTCCTTCAGGTGCCCCGAGCAGCTGCCGCACTCCGACACGACGGCGTCGAAGCGGCTGAGATCGCCCAGCAGCTCGATGTTCCGTCGGGCCAGCGACCGTGCACCGTCCCGATCGCCGTACCCGTACACGGGCAGACCGCAGCAGGCATTGCCGAGGATCTCCACCGAGGCCCCTATCTGCCGTAGCGCTTCGAGTGTCGCCTCCCCCACCTCGGGGAGCATGTAGTTGTAGCCGCAGCTGATCCAGTAGCCCACGCGCAAGGGCGCCGGGCCTCGCTCGACGGTACGGGCCGAGGGACGGCCGAGACCGGTATCGGCGGCGCGGTCCCGCAGGAACCTCGCGGGGACGTCCTCCTTTATCTCGAGTGCATTCCGCAGCTTGGGGTTGATCATGTCGAGTAGTCCCGCTCGAGCGGCAAGCGAGTCGAGGCCCAGCCGCCGCGCGGTCCAAGCCGCACGGATGACCAGCCGCATCCGGTCGGGGAAGGGGAGCAGTCCCCGGAAGATGAGCCGCTGGAGGGTCGGGCGACCGAACCGGCGCGCGTAGGTCTCCCGAAACGCGAGCACGAGCTGGTCGGTCCGCACGGCCGGGAAGCAGGCCGCGGTGCAGGCGCGGCACAGCAGACAGTGGTCGAAGGAGTCGCGCAGGTCGACGTCGAGCACCGTCTCCCCCTCCACGAGGTTGCGGAAGAGCGCGTTCTTGCCGCGGGCGACGTGACCTTCCCGGAAGGTCGTGCGGTAGACCGGGCAGGTGGGCTGGCAGAAACCGCACTTGCCGCACTTGGCGACCTCGTCGTAGAGAGGAGCCAAGGCCGATATGCGCTCAGATCCCACCGACGTTCCTTCCGGGATTGAGCAGACCCGCCGGGTCGAAGCGGCCCTTGAGGCGGCGCATCAGGTCCAGGCCGTCCGGAGGCCCTCCCCACGGGTCGAATCCCTGCGCCGAGCAGGGATCGTCACGCACGATGACGAGGCTCCCGCCGCCACGGACGGCGCATGCCCGCAGCGAGGTCAGAAGGGGGACGAGGCCGTCGGCCGCCGGTTCGCGCGCAGGATCGGCGGTGAGGTCGACAGCGGGGGACGCAGCCGACGCGCCTGCGGAACGGGTGTCGGCGGGGCCCTCGGCGTCCGGACCCCCCGCGGGGCCGTCGCCCGGCCGTAGCCAGACGGCGGCTGTGCCGCAGCCCAGATCGGCCAGCCAGACCGCGCGGGATTCAGTATCGAACGCCTCGAGCAACGGCCGGGTGCCGGAGAGGGAAGTGGTCACCTTGATCTCGAGCCCATACCCCGCCCGGCGCGCGAGCCCGCGGGTCTCGGCGAGCCCGGACCACACAGTCTGGACCTCGGTCGGCGCGTCGATCACCCTCGTCGGCGGGCTCCCCGCGAACCCGGCGATCTCGCGCAGGTGCCGCCCCACCGCCGCCGGATGCCCTTCGGCTGCGACGACGAGAGCGAGCATGCCCTCCGGTGCGGCGAGCAGATCCGCGGTCCGCTCGGGCAGCAGGCCGCGGAGACCCGGCGAGATCAAAGCGAGGGCCGCGGGCTCCAGCTGGGAAGCCCAGATCGGCTCCATCAACCGAAAGGCCGTCTCCATGTCGGGGAGGGCCACGACGGCCAGCGCTTCGCACTCCGGCCGCGGAAGCAGGCGGACCGTGATCGCCGACAGCACACCCAGCGAACCGAACGACCCCACGAACAGGCGGGTGAGGTCGTAGCCGGTCACGTTCTTGATCGTGCGTCCCCCGGCCTTGATCCGCTCGCCCCCGGCGAGCACCGCTTCTATCCCAAGGACCACGTCCCGCAGGCTGCCGTGACGCAGGCGGCGGGGTCCGTGGTCGTTCGTGGCGACGACGCCTCCGAGGGTGGCGGCCCCGGGAAGCGGAGGGTCGAGGGGGAGCATCAGACCGTCGGCGGCGACGAGCGCCTGCAGATCGGCGACCCGGGCGCCCACGCCGGCCTTCAGCGTCAGATTCTCGGGGTCGTACTCGATGACGGCGTACAGCGGGCCGTCCGGCGCCGCGGGTACCGGGGCCGGCGTGCCGGGTCCGCCCGACGGGGACGCCGGGGCCCGGGGAACCGTCCTCAGGAGTATGTCGCACGACCGGGGGGCGGCGCCCCAGCCGAGCTTCGTCCCCCCGCCGGCGGGACAGACCGAGAGGCCGAGCTCCCCGGCCACCGCCAGGACCGCCGCGAGCTGATCGCGGTCCGCCGGGAACACCTCCAGGCCGGGGCGCACCCCGGCCACGTCCAGCGCGGGAGCCGCATGGACGCCGCCCGGGCCCAGGAGCGCCGCCAAGCGGGCGGCAGCCGCCTCAATGATCGCGGTGGGCGTCACCGGGTGCGCCGGCCGCGGCGGATCGGCGGGGTCGTCGGCGCGGCTGTCATACGCGCCCGCCGCTCAACCGGCTCACCCGATCAGGCAGCACCTTGCCCGGGTTGCAGAGATCCTCGGGGTCGAAGCACTCCTTGACCCACTCCTGCGCCCGGAGGTCGCCGTCGTCGAAGACCATGCGCATAGCCTCGGCCTTCTCCAGGCCGATGCCGTGCTCGCCGCTGACGGTGCCGCCCATGTCGGCGCAGAGCTGCAGCATCTCCATCCCGGCCGCGACGACCCGCTCGCGGTCTTCCGCCTTCCGGCTGTCGAAGAGGATGAGCGGGTGCAGGTTGCCGTCGCCGGCGTGGAACACGTTCGCGACCGGCAGGCCGTAGCGCCTGGAGATCTCGCCCACACGGCGGATGGTCTCGGGGAGGCGGGTGCGCGGCACGGTGCCGTCGGCGACCAGATAGCTCGGGGCTAGGCGGGACACCGCACCGAACGCTCCCTTGCGCCCCTTCCACAGGGCCGCGCGCTCCTCCTCCGTTTGCGCGACGCGCAGCTCGCGCACGTTGTTGGCCCGGCAAAGCTCGATCATGCGCTCGGCTTGCTCCTCCATCCCTTCCCGAAGGCCGTCCAGCTCCAGGATGAGCACCGCGGCGGCGTCGCGCGGGAACCCGGCGGCCATGCTGTCCTCGACCGCCTGGATGACGGCGTTGTCCATCATCTCGAGCGTGGCCGGCACCATGCCCGCGGCCACGATGGCCGAGACGGTGTTGCTGGCGTCGTCGATGGTGTCGTAGACGGCCAGCATAGTCTTGACGGCTTCCGGCAGACGCAGGATGCGCAGCAGGATCTTGGTGACTATGCCAAGTGTGCCCTCGCTGCCCACGAGCAGTCCGGTGAGATCGAAGCCCGGCTGGTCGAGCCCGCCCCCGCCGAACCAGACCGCCTCCCCGTCGGGCAGCACGACCTCCAGGCCAAGCACATGGTTGGAGGTGACCCCGTACTTGAAGCAGTGCGGGCCCCCGGCGTTCTCGCCCACGTTCCCCCCGATGGAGCAGGCCTTTTGGCTGGCCGGGTCGGGCGCGTAGTAGTAGCCGTACGGCTGCAGGGCCGTGGAGAGGTCGAGGTTGTAGACTCCGGGCTCCACCAGCATGCGCCGGTTCGGGAGGTCGATCTCGAGCACCCGGTTCATGCGCGCCATCTCGATGACCACGCCGCCCCCGCGCGCGAGCACGCCTCCGCTCAGGTTGGTGCCGCACCCGCGGGGCACGAAGGGGATGCGTTCACGGTGGAGCACCCGGACCACGCCGGAGACCTGCTCGGTGGAGTCCACGAACACCACCGCGCCGGGAAGGGCCTTCTCCAGGTAGGCGTCGTACTCGTAGGTCTGCAGGTCGGCGCGGCGCGAAAGGACGTTGTGCGCCCCCACCACGGCCGCGAGATCCTCCAAGACCCTCGCGGCTATCACGGGACGATCTTCCAGGCCGCCGAGCAGGGGACAGCCCCGCCAAGGACGACGTCGTAAGAATGAAGCTTGTCGATCACCATAACCCTATCGCTGACTCCGCACGTTAGATGCCATGTTATGCGAGATCAGCGGGGACGCAACCCCCAGCCGAAGCCCCAGGCTCGGGTTATGCTCGCCGGCGGGGAAGTGGGCGCCGCCGAACCAGCTCGATGCGGCGCGCATAGCAGGCGCCGTTTAGCCCTCGAACCAGTCCTCGATCTGCAGGTCCTCGAAGGGCTCGAAGTCGCGCACATTCCGAGTGACCAGCACCAGGCCACGCACCTGGGCGATCGCGGCGATCTGGCCGTCGACGAACGGCACCGACCGACCCAGACTTTCGAGTCGGGCCCGTTCGGCCGCGTGCCGGGCGGCGGCGACCTCGTCATAGGGGACGATCTCCAGGCTCGACCGAACCACCTCGTCGACGAAACGCAGAAGTCGTTCACGTCGGGCCGATGGGGGGAGGCGAAGGCACCCATACATCAGCTCATGCCAGACTGGAGCGCCGGTGACCGACTCGTGCTGGTACCGAGCGAGCTTCCGCACCACTCCCGGATCGGGCTCGACGGCTATGGCTTCCGAGATCACGTTCGTGTCGAGGAGATACACCGCCGGACAGCCTCAAAGACCGACCCGGCGCCCGGGGCTCCTATCCCGCACATCGGCAAACACCTCATCGACGGATAGGCCTTCGCGATCGACCGAGCCGCGAAACAACGAAGCGGCATCCCAGAAACCCTGCCGTGCCTGGCGCAGGCGGCGGAACTCCGCCTCGGCCACCACCACCGCGACCGCGCGACCGCGGCGCGTCAGAGTGATCGGGCCCTCGGATTCGGCCTCGTGCACCACTTCGGAAAGGTGGTTCCGCGCCTCGGCGATCGAGTACCGCTTGCTCATGCCTGGGCCCCCCACATGGCTATCTCAGTAACTAGATATAGCCATTATGGCCACCTCCGAGCCGAGAGTCAATCGGTCTTTAGCCCTAACAGGCTGCTGAAAAGTGACGCCTCCTACCGTTCGGACCCTGCCAGGACGCGCTGCAGCGTGTAGGCGAAGATGCCAAGTCCCAAGGCTGCGGTGACCGCACCGTTGACGGCGGCAGCGGCCGAGGCCAGGACATGGGTCGCGAGCGCCACGGCGGCGATGGCTGCCAGAGCCCACGCGACCGCCCACAAGAGGATGATCATCATGCCCCCGCCGATCGGATCACCCGCGGTCATGGTCAAGATGCTGGTCGGCACCCGGCCGCCGCGGCGGCCGGAAAGAGCGGCCGCCAACACCATGACGACCACCTGAGGGATCAGCAGCAGGCACGCGGCCGGGATGATCGCTCCGTCCACGAGCCCTGTCGCCCAGCCGATGCCCAGCGCCACCAGCCCGAACCCGGTGAGAACCACAGACGGGAGCAGACAATGAAGCCACAGCACCTTGCCGTAGGTCCAGGGAAGCAGGACCCGCGAGACCACCGGGGCGTCGGCCTCGAGGCGGAGCGGCTCCAGCAATGAGCCGGCCGCCAGATACAGCGCGACGGCTCCCCCGACCAGCGACCCCGGGCGCCCCGGCGCTGCGGCCAGCACCAGGATGGCGCCGCCTCCCAGAACCGCGCTCCAGATGAGTCGCGCCGGCG
>JAJZQZ010000129.1 GCA_021802965.1 Actinomycetes bacterium | reverse complement strand
GGTGCCGGTGCTGCTGGTACGGTAGGCCTCCGGCTTTCTGACCAAGTTTCTGACCAAGTTCGCAGCCGGGCCCGCGTTCCGCGGGCCCGGTCCTGTCCCGTGAGCGCACACGAGACGCGAGGAGGCTGTTGACAAATGACTTCCCGCGGCAGGGGTGAGGTGGGAACGCGCGAGTCAAGGACGCAGGAAGCGCTCGTAGCAGCGCTACGGGCGCGACCGAGGACGGCGAATGGGGCCTCCCAGTGCGCTCCGGCCGCCGGGATTTCGTTTTTCAACAGCCTCTCAGGAGCAGGATGACGCCGGGACTCTGGGGGGGCCTCACGGCGCTCAGTTGGGGCACCGCCGACTTCGTCACGCGTTTCACCGGGCGTGCCGTGGGTCACATGAACTCGCTGCTGGGCATGTTGACCGTCACCTCATTCGTGCTGACGATGTGGGTGTGGCTGTCGGGATCGTCTCTGACCTGGGACCCCTCGGGGTTGTGGCTCCTGGCGCTTGCCGGCGTCGGCACGCTCCTCGGGACGATGCTCCTGTACCAGAGTCTGACCCGCGGCCCTGTGACGATCGTCGCTCCCATCGTGAGCGGCTACCCGGCGCTCGTCGTGGCGATAGCGCTGGTCTTGGGCGCCCGGCTGACCGCCGTCCAGTGGGGGTTCTTTCTGCTCACCATGGCCGGCGTGGTCGTGGTGGCCCGTTCGGCCGGCGCTTTCGAGGAGCCCGGCGTGTATCACCGACGCGAGTTGCGCCTGACGCTGCTGGTCGCGGTGGGTTCGGCCGTCCTTTTCGCCATCGCCATCTCGGCGGGCCAGCACGCGGTGCCGATCTACGGTAGCCTCCAGGCCGTATGGGTCCCTCGGCTCGTGGCTCTGGTCGGCCTCGTGCCGCTCTTTCTGGTCACCCGCACGCGTCCCGCGATACCCGTCCGCTGGTGGCCCCCCCTCGCCGTGCAGGGACTGCTCGACGCCGGCGGCTATCTGGCTCTCTTCGCGGGGAGCACGGGTCGGGGAAGCGAGATCGCCGCCGTCACGGCCTCGGGCTACGCGATCGTCACCGTGATCCTCGCCCGGACGTTCCTGCGGGAGGCCATCAGCTTGATCCAGTGGGCCGGCATCGCCATGGTGGCGACGGGTGTGCTCGCTCTTTCGCTGCTGTAGGCGCCTGTCGGGTGGCCCGCCCGCGCGGGCGCTGGATGAAAGCCCTCCGCGGCCGGTACTATAGGAAGGTCATGCGGGATCGGGAGTCGTCGTGAGTCAAGGATGCGCTGATATCGAACGTGACGGTACAACCGCAAGCTCGACCCTGCCCGTGGTGCGGCTGTCGCCTGAGGGCGCGGTCGAGGAGCACGCGCGGCTCGCCATGGAAGAGGCCGTGACCATAGCGGTCAACGACGAGGAGCTGGTGACGCTGCTGGCCAGCCCCGAAGACCGGGAGGCGCTGGTCGTCGGCTTCCTGTTCAATGAAGGCATCATCGACGACGCCGGGCAGATCCAGTCGGTGACCGCGGATGGGACCTGGATGCGTGTCGAGGCGAAGGGCGTGCAGATGAACATGCGCCTCTACGATCGCCGGGTGCTCGGCTCGGGCTGTGGCCGAGGAGTCAGCTTCAGCACCGCCCTCGACGCGTTCGCGGCTACGCGGCGGACCCGACCTCACCACGAGGGCTGGGTCAAGCTGGAGGTGCTCCTGGCATCGGCTGAGGATTTCTTCTCGCGTGGACCTCATAACAAGCGCCTGCGGGGCACCCACTCCGCCGGCCTGTTCGACTGGTCGGGGCGGGTCGTGGCGCACGCCGACGACATCGGCCGACACAGCGCGGTGGACAAGGTGGTGGGAAAGGTGCTCCTGTCGGGCGCGTCGCTCGAAGACCTGTTCCTGCTCGTGACCGGTCGCGTGTCGTCGGACATGGTGGGCAAGATCATGCGTACCCCCATCCCGTTGGTGCTGTCGAAGAGCGTTCCCACCGCTCTGGCCGTCGAGCTCGCCGAGCCGATCTTTCTCACCATCGCGGGCCGACCGACCCGGACCGGCCTGACCGTGTACAGTCATCAGCGGCTGATCGCCTCGCCCCAGCGGGCGGTTGAAATATGACTTCTCGCGGCGGGGTGCGACGGGAACGCGGCAGAATAGGACGCAGGAACCGCGAATAGCAGAGGGGGAGGGACGATGAGCACATACGTGCTGATCCACGGGGCCTGGCACGGCGCCTGGGCATGGGACAAGGTGGCGCCCCTCTTGGAGGCGGCCGGCCACACGGTGATCGCCCTCGATCTGCCGGGCCATGGAGCCGACCCGACGCCGATCGAGCAGGTCACGCTCCAGGCATACGCGGACCGCATCTGTGAGGTGCTCGACGCGCAGCCTGACCCGGTCATCCTCGTCGGACACAGCATGGGGGGTGTGGCGGTGACCCAGGCCGCCGAGATGCGGCCGGAGAAGATCGCCAAACTGGTCTATCTGTCGGCTTTCTTGCTCCGCGACGGGGAGTTCCTGCTGCAGATCGCGGGTGCCGACGAAGAGTCCATCGTGTTGCGCAACCTGGAGTTCGCTCCCGACCAGAGCTACGCCACGGTGCCGCCGGACGCCGCCAAGGACATGTTCTACGCCGATTGCAGCGACGAAGACGTGGAACGGGCCGTAGCGGGCCTCTGTCGTCAGGCGGCGGCCCCGCTCGCCACCCCCGTGTCGACCAGCGCCGCGAGGTTCGGGAGCATCCCGCGGGTCTACATCTCCTGCCTCCAGGACCGAGCCATCACACCCGCCTGCCAGCAGCAGATGTACGAGGCGTCGCCCTGCGTCCAGGTCCTCACCCTCGACACCTCGCATTCGCCCTTCTTCTCCGAACCCGAGAAGCTCGCTCAGCTCCTGCTGTCTGTCTAGGACGGTGTTGAAGAGCGATACATCGGCCCGCGGATCGCACTGGGCGGCGCCATCCGTCGTCCTCAGTCGTGCCCGTAGCGCTGCTACGAGCGCTTCCTGTGTCCTCGGCATGCGCATACCCAGCGCACCCCGCGGGCGAAGCAGTCGTTCACCAACACCCTGCTCGCGAAAGGACCCCCTGCATGCCTCGACGGGATGACGTCTCCAAGGTGCTGATCATCGGCTCCGGCCCTATCGTCATAGGGCAGGCGTGCGAGTTCGACTACTCCGGCACTCAGGCATGCAAGGCCCTCCGCAGCCTCGGCTACGAGATCGTCCTGGTCAACTCCAACCCGGCCACCATCATGACCGACCCCGTGGTGGCCGACGCGACCTACATCGAGCCTCTCAATCGTGACACGCTGGCCAAGATCATCGAGGTGGAGCGGCCGGACGCATTGCTGCCCAACCTCGGCGGGCAGTCGGGGCTCAACCTGAGCTCGGAGCTGTATCGCACGGGCGTGCTCGATCGTTTCGGGGTCAAGATCATAGGGGTCGGACCCGACGCCATCGAGCGCGGGGAGGACCGGCTCGCGTTCAAGCAGACCATGGATCGCCTCGGTATCGGCATGCCCGAGAGCCAGACGGTCACGACGGTCGAAGACGCGGAGCGGGTCGCCGCCGGGCTCGGATATCCGGTGGTCATCCGCCCGGCGTACACGATGGGTGGCACCGGCGGAGGCCTGGTGTACAACGTCGAGGAACTGCGGGAGATCGCCGCCCTCGGCCTGCGCGCCAGCCTGGTGGGCCAGATCCTGGTGGAGGAGTCGGTGCTCGGCTGGGAGGAGCTCGAGCTCGAGGTGGTGCGCGACGCCAAGAACCAGATGATCACCGTCTGCTTCATCGAGAACGTCGACGCCATGGGAGTGCACACCGGCGACAGCTACTGCACCGCCCCCATGCTCACTATCTCGCCCGAGCTGCAGGCTCGGCTCCAGAAGCACTCATACGACATCGTGGAGGCGATCGAGGTCATCGGGGGCACGAACGTCCAGTTCGCCCACGATCCCGTGAGCGATCGCCTGGTGGTCATAGAGATCAACCCGCGCACCTCGCGCTCCTCGGCCCTGGCGTCGAAGGCCACCGGCTTCCCCATCGCGATGGTCAGCTCCCTGCTCGCGGGCGGGCTCACCATGGACGAGATCCCGTACTGGCGCGACGGCACCCTCGAGAAATACACGCCCTCGGGCGACTACGTGGTGGTGAAGTTCGCACGCTGGGCCTTCGAGAAGTTCCCGGGCGCGGTGGACAAGCTCGGCACCCAGATGCGGGCCGTGGGCGAGGTCATGTCCATCGGCAAGACCTACAAGGAGGCCTTTCAGAAGTCGATCCGTTCGCTGGAGATAGGCCGGCACGGGTTGGGCTTCGCCAAGGACTTCTATCACCTGTCTCTGGAGCAGCTGCTGGAGGCGCTCGCCGAACCTTCCAGCGAACGCCAGTTCCTGATGTACGAGGCGCTGCGCAAAGGCGCGTCGGTCGAGACGCTGCATGCGCGCACCTACATCAAGCGATGGTTCATCGAGCAGATGCTCGAGCTGGTGCAGCTGGAGGAGCAGATCCTCGAGACCAAGGGCTCCGAGCTGCCCGGCGACCTGTTGGCCCGCGCCAAGAAGGACGGCTTCGCCGACGCCTACCTGGCCAAGCTGCTGGACCTGCCCGAGGCGCAGATCCGCGACCAGCGGTTGGCACTGGGCGTGAAGGCGGGCTACGAGCCCGTTCCGGTGAGCGGGGTCGAGAACGCGGCCTACTACTACTCCAGCTACAACGCGCCCGACGCGGTCCCCACGAGCGACCGGCGCAAGATCATGGTGCTGGGCGGCGGGCCCAACCGCATCGGCCAGGGCATCGAGTTCGACTACTGCTGCGTCCATGCCGCCTTCGCTCTTCGCGACGCCGGCTTCGAGTCGATCATGGTGAACTGCAACCCGGAGACGGTCTCCACCGACTACGACACGTCCGACAAGCTGTACTTCGAACCTCTGACGGTGGAGGACGTGCTCGCCATCTACGAGAAGGAGCGACCCGAAGGCGTGATCGTGCAGTTCGGGGGGCAGACCCCACTGAACATCGCCCGGCAACTCGAACAGGCCGGCGTGCGCATCATCGGGACGTCACCGGAGACCATCGACCTGGCCGAAGACCGTGACCGGTTCCGCAAGATGATGCAGAAGCTCGGCATCCCCATGCCTGAATCGGGTATGGCCGCCACCCTGGACGATGCCCTCGGCGTCGCGGACCGGATCGGATACCCGCTGATGGTGCGCCCGTCGTACGTCCTCGGGGGCCGCGGGATGGAGATCGTGCACGACGAGGGCATGCTGCGAGACTACATGGCCGCGGCCGGGCAGGTGACGGCGGACCGACCCATCTTGATCGACAAGTTCCTGCAGGACGCCTTGGAGTGCGAGGCCGACGCCATCGCCGACGGCACTGACGTCTTCGTCCCTGCTGTCATGGAGCACATAGAGTACGCCGGAGTGCACTCGGGAGACTCGGCCTGCGTGATCCCCCCGGTGACCATCCCGCCCGTGCACCTGGCCACCATCGAGTCGTACACGCGGACCATCGCCACCGAGTTGGGTGTGGTCGGGCTCATGAACATGCAGTTCGCCATCCTCGACGGGACTGTCTATGTGCTCGAAGCCAACCCGCGCGCGTCGCGCACGGTGCCCCTGGTATCCAAGGTCTGCAACATACAGATGGCCCGGCTGGCGACCGAGCTGATGCTCGGCGCGAAGCTCGCCGACCTGGCTCCCCAGCGCCGCGAGGTGCGCCACTTCGGCGTGAAGGAGGCCGTCTTCCCGTTCAACATGTTCCCCGAGGTCGACCCGCTGCTGGGGCCCGAGATGCGCTCCACGGGCGAGGTGCTCGGCATGGCCGAATCCTTCAGCCTCGCCTTCTTCAAGGCTCAGGAAGCAGCTCAACAGCAGCTGCCCAGCGGGGGCACCGCACTGATCACCGTGGCCCAGCACGATCGGGCGGCGGTGCTGCCCGCGGCCGCCGAGTTCCACCGCCTGGGCTTCGCCCTGCGCGCGACGAGCGGGACCCAGGCCTTCCTGGCCGAGCAGGGCATCCCCGCGGAGCCCATCCTCAAGCTGCACGAAGGCCGGCCGAACATCGAGGACGCGATAAAGAACGGCGAGATCCACCTGGTGGTCAACACCCCCGCGGGCCGCTCGAGCGAGTTCGACGATTCCTACATCCGCAAGGCCGCCATCAGGCACAAGGTGCCGTATATCACCACCACCGCCGCCGCGCTGGCGGCGGCCCGGGGCATTGCGGCCCACGACGGCCATGGCGGCGAGGTGCGTTCTCTGCAGAGCTACCACGCGGGGATCGGCTAGGCGGCCCCAACTTCTTCTGGCCCGAGCATCTCGGTCTAGCAGGGCTTCTCGGCCCCCTTGCGGTTGTAGTAGTACCAGTTGACGCCCACCATCGCCAGGCAGAAGGCGGCCACGTAGTAGAAGACCGCGTTCGGTGAGCCCAGGCCGCCGATGGCCCAGCCGAGGGTCATCGAGAAGAAGAAGGGCCCGTAGGCGGCGATGGCGGCCGTCCAGCCTATGACGCCGCCGGCCTGTCGCGGCGGGAAGCAGAGGGGCATCTGCCGGAATGTGGAGGCGTTGCCCATGCCCGCGAAGAAGAACATGCCGAGCATGACGGCGATGAAGTACGGGAACTCAGCCATCGACGTGGGCGAGGTGAAGAAGGTCACCGCGATCGCGCCGGCGACCAGGCCCACACCGCTGATCGTGGTCAAGACCGCGCCCCCCACCCGGTCGGCCACGGGACCGAAGGCCATGCGCACCACCGAGCCGACCAGGGGCCCCAGGAAGGCGTACTTGAGCGGGTCGGGCGCGTCGGGAAAGCCGCCGTACAGCTCCTTGATGAGGAGCGGGAACGCTGCGGAGAGGCCCGAGAACGTGCCGAAGGTCATGATGTAGATGCCGGTCATGAACCACGTGTGCTTGTCGCCGAAGATGTCGAACTGCTCCCGGAAGTTGGCCCGCACGGGGACGCTGCGCAGGAAGATCCAGGCCAGAGCGGCGAGGATCACCAGCAGGGGCGCGTACCAGTAGGCGGCGTTTTGCAGCCAGAGGTCCTTGGTCTTGCCCGCTTTGGTGAACGTCTGGCTTCCGCCCATGGCGCCGAGGATGGCGAACGTCATGATCCAGGGGGTGACGAACTGCGTGAGGCTGACGCCCAGGTTCCCGATGCCCGCCTGGATGCCGAGGGCGGTCCCTTGCTTCCGCTTGGGAAAGAAGAGGCTCGTGCTGGGCATGAACGATGAGAAGTTGCCGCCGCCGAACCCGGCCGACAGCGCGAGAAGGATCAGGATCCAGAAGGGGGTCGCGTTGTTCTGCACGGCGATGCCCCAGCCGACCGCCGGCACGATCAGCAGCAGGGTGCCGAAGGTGACCACGTGGCGGGTGCCGTAGATGGGGGTGAGGAACGAGTGGACGATGCGTAGGGTGCCCCCGGCGAGGCCGGGCATGGCGGCGAGCCAGAAGAGCTGGGTCGTCGAAAGCTGGAAGCCGATGCCGGGCAGCCTCACGACCAAGGCGCTCACCATGAACCAGGTGGCGAAGGAGACAATCAGCGCCGCCGTCGTGATGGTCAGCGTACGCCAGGCGGTACGGCTGCCGGTCGTCTCCCAGAAGGCGGCGTCCTCCGGGGTCCACGTCTGCAGCCAGGAGCTGCCGCCCGTGTGGGTGGGGGTCGCGGCGATGGTCTGATCGCTCATGTCGTTGCCTCTCTCTTCGTCTCGGCGGTGGCAGTACGTCGTTCGAAGTCGTCGCGCAGCTCCGGACTGGCTTTTTGAAGGACTCCCATGACCGTCAGGTGCATCCACACCGCGCTCGCCAGGGAGAGAAGGAAGAGGATGAAGAAGGTACTCTGCGGCATGCCGGTCAGGTTCTCGGCGTAGGCGAACAAGGGCGGAAGGAAGAACCCGCCGAGGGCGCCGAGCATGCCGACGAGGCCGCCGACGGCTCCCACGTCGTCGGGGAAGTAGTCGGGGATGTACTTGTAGACAGCCGCCTTGCCGATGCCCATGGCGACCCCCACCAGGAAGAGGACGATGGTGAAGGGCCACAGGGTCATGTCGAAATGCAGGATGTCCCGAAAGCCGCGCGGGTCCACGTCTTTCGCCACGTTCACGACGATATGCCCGGAGGGCATCGAGAGGACGAGAGTGGCCAGCAGCAGAAGGCCGAAACTGGCGTACATCACCTTGCGGGCCCCAAAGCGGTCGGAGAAGTAGCCGCCCACAGGCCGCAGCAGGCTGGCGGGGAATATGAAGAGGGCGGTGAGAAGGCCGGCCTCGGCCAGCTTGAGCCCGTACACGTCGACGTAGTACCGGGGGATCCACGCGGCTAGGGCGACGTACGCCCCGAACACGACGACGTAGTAGAGACTGAACCGCCATACCTCGATCCGCTTGAGGGGCTGCAGCATCTGCCGGAGGGACCGACCCTGGGCCGGGCGATGGTCATGTCGAGGGGTGAACAGCCACATCGCGGCGGCCATCAGCAGGAGTAGCACGGCGTACATGAAGGGGATGAAGCGCCAGCCGCCGGGCACGAAGCCGCCCAGATATCCGGCGACGGGCACCAGCAGGATGAGCTCGGGGCCGATCAGCTTGGTCACCGACGCCCCCACGTTCCCGGCCCCGAAGACGCCCAACGCGAAGCCCTGTCGGTCCTTGGGATACCAGGCTGAGTCCCAGGCGATACCGACCGAGAAGGAGTTGCCGGCGATCCCCACCAGGAACGCGTAGACCAGCAGTTGTTCGTATGAGGTCGCCCGACTCACGAGGAAGGCGGGCAAGGCGGTGAAGAGCAGCATCGCGGTGAACACCTTCCTCCCGCCGTAGCGGTCGGTGAGGATGCCGGCGAAGAGACGCCAGATGGAGCCGTTGAGGATGGCGACGGCGGTGATCCAGCTGAGCTGCACGCTGGAAAGCCCGAACTCCTTGCGGATCGGGATCCCGAGGACGCCGAACATCAGCCACACCGCGAACATGAGGGTGAAGCCCAAGGTGGAGATGGCCAGTACCGATGTGCGGCCGCAGGCCTCCCGGGCCTTCGCGCCGGCGCCGGCGACTGCAGGGGCTGCGATCTCGTTCATGCTGTCGTCACCTCCGGGAACGACCGGGCGCGGCGGGGTTGCCGGAGCCGTCGGGGGGCACGGGTCGACGGTTCCATATGACCAGCTGCCAGGGGCGGTACAGGTAGCTCAGCGGCAGCGTGATGACGTGGACCAGGCGCGAGAACGGGAACGCCGCGAGCAGCAGGAAGAAGTTGAACACGTGGATCTTGACGAGCACTGCCATGTCGGTGAGCAGCTCCGGGCGGGGCCGCAGGGTGGCGAGGGACCACAGGTATGGTGTGGCTACCCCGGTGAACCAGAGTGATCCGTAGGGATAGAGCAGAGCGACGCTCACCCCGGTCGCCAGCGAGACCAGGAGCAGCAACATGATCGCGACGTCCATGGGGGACGTGACCGCGCGTATCCGGGCTTCGCTCGCCCGCCGCCACAGCAGGATCAGCAGCCCCGCGAGGGCCCAGAGCCCCAAGGCCATGCCCGTGGCCTCGAGCAGGTAGAGCCGAATCGGGGAGCCGTCCCACAGCTGCAGCGCTCGAGGGGCGACGATGGCCAGAACATGGCCCGCGAGGGTCAGCATCACGCCCCAGTGGAAGGCGGTGGAGCCCCAGTACAGCTTCTTGTGCTCGAGGAGTTGAGAGGTGAGGCTGGATAGGGTCGAGGGGCGATACACGGCCCGATAGGCGGTCATCCCGACGCAGACGGCCACCGCCATGTAGGGGAGGATGACGAAGAACACCGTCGTCCAGTTCACGAGGTCCTCCCTTCGTGGGCGGGGTCCGGGTCGGGCCGGAGCGAGGCGGCGACCACCTCTCTGGTCGCGTCCAGCAGATACAAGTAGGGACTGGCCGCGTCGGCCGCGGCCAGGGACTCCCGCATCGCGCTCAGGGCGGGGGAGAGGGCGTCACAGAGCGCGGCGACGGGTCTCTCCTCGCGGTCGAGATAGCGCAGCACCGGCACCAGGTGGTCGGGAAGCTCCCCGTCGGTGTCCAGGTCGGTCTCGGCGTATGCGCGGTTGAGTTCGGCCATGAGCTCGCCGCGCTGGTAGCGCTCGCCCCACACCTGGTATGCCACATACGGGGCGG
>JAJZQZ010000128.1 GCA_021802965.1 Actinomycetes bacterium | reverse complement strand
CCTCGACCTGCGCTGGGCCAAAGCCTTCGCGAAGCGGATGGAAGAATGTCCCATCCTTATCCGCGATGGCGAGCTCATCGTCGGCTCGGTCACCAAGTTCATCCGCGGCAACAACGTGCTGGTCGCCATGAAGCCTCGGGAGGTCTTGGCTCAGGCCGAGAAAGGCAGCTTCGACCGCAAGCTCAGCGACATCTCTTCCACGGTCATCGATCCGGAGGACCTCCGTCTGCTCATCGAGGATGCGCAGTACTGGGTCGAGCACATGAACCCGGTCAATTACGTGAACGAGGCGCTGCGGGAAGAGTTGGGCGACAAGCATTTTGACCTGATGTTCGACCGGGGGATGATCTTCGAGGGACGGGCGGTTCGCGAGAACCCGGACCGCGGTCTGTTCCAAGGGTGGGGAGCCTTCGGCGGAGGCGTCTCGCAGCCTTCGGCACTCGCGATCCACAACGGGCTCAACCACATCATCGGGCTGGCCGAGGCGGAGATCGAGACGATGATGGAGGGGGGAGCCGGTCTGCCCGGTCCGTCCACGTCCGCCTTCCGCAAGTACTACCTGTTGAAGTCCATCATCATCTCCTGCAAGGCGGTGATCACCTGGGCTGAGCGTCACGCCGCCCTCGCGCGTGAACAGGCCGCGCAGCAGACGGACCCGGCGCGCAAGGCCGAGCTCGAGCGCATCGCTGAGGTGTGCGAACACGTGCCCGCAAATCCGCCGCGCAACTACTGGGAGGCGGTGCAGTCACTCCGATTCCTCCACCTTGCGCAGTGGAAGGAGAGCTCCGAGCGGCCTGAGGTCGCCATCGGCCGGATCGATCAGATCCTCTTCCCCTACTACGAGCAGGACCTGGAAGACGGGACGATGGACCGCCAGCAGGCTGCCGAGCTGCTGGGCGCCTTCTGGCTGAAGACGCGCGAAACCGAGAACCTGGTCACCATCAAGCGCGAGCACCGTGCGGCCCCGGGAACGTTGCTTCCGAACATCACGCTGTGCGGCCGCGACGCCGAGGGCAACGACCTGACCAACGAGGTCTCCTGGCTGACGCTGGAAGTGATGCGCCAGATCAAGCTCTCCGAACCCGCGGTGTACGTCCGCTACCATGAGGGGATCGACGAAGCCTTCATGCTCCACGCGCTGGAGTGTAACCGCGACTTCGGCGGCGGCAACCCGGCCTTCCTCAACGACGAGCTGGGTACGCGGCGTTATCTGGACCGCGGCGTGCCCATGGAGGACGCCTGCGCTTGGAACGCCAGCGGCTGCCTGGGCTACCATTTGGAAACCGCGGAGCATATGGCCGGGATGTTCAGCATCAACCAGGCGAAGATCCTGGAGCTGGTATTTCATGACGGCTACGACCCGCGCACCGACAAGCAGCTGGGACTCCACACCGGCGACCCCCGCACGTTCACCTCGATCGATGACTTCTTCGAGGCGTTCGACAAGCAGGAGGACTATTTCGCCGAGATCCTTCGCACGCACTACTTCATCTGGTGGAGCAGCGAGAACGCGAACAACCCCATGAGCGGGCTTCGTGCGGCTATGTTGTACGAAGACTGCATCCCGGCGGGCCTCACCTCACGTGAGGGCGGCGCGCGCTACCCCGTCTGCCGGGCCTCCTGGATAGGTGACCGGGGGATCACCGACATCGCCGATACCCTCGCGGCCGTCAAGTACCTCGTGTTCGACGAGAAGAAGATGACCATGGACGAGCTCCTCGAGGCCATGGACAACAATTGGGAGGGGAGGGACGATCTGCGCCGCCTGTGCCTGAACGCTCCCAAGTACGGCAACGACAACGACTACGTGGACGACATCTACAACCACGTCTTCACGCGCACCCAGGAGATCCTGACCAGCCGTCCCGATCCCTTCACCGGGGAGAAGCCTTTCCTATTCAAGGGAGCGGCCGCCGGTCACGTGACCCAGGGCGCTTCCGTCGGCGCCTTGCCGAATGGCCGCCGGGCCGGCAGCCCGCTCAACGACGCCGGATCGTCCGCCATGCCGGGCATGGACGTGAAAGGCCCGACGGCGCTGATCAACTCGGCGACCAAGGGTAAGCATGCCTACGAGACGGTCGGCCACACGCACAACATGAAGTTCTCCAAGGCGGTCCTGAACTCGCCCGAGAAACTCGCCAAGCTCTCCTCGCTGGTCAAGACGTTCACCAAGCGCGGCGGCTGGCACATCCAGTTCAACATCCACAACTCGGTGGAGTTGTTGGAGGCGCGGAAGCACCCCGAGAACTACAAGGGCCTGCTGGTGCGGGTGGGCGGCTACAGCGCCAACTTCGTGGACCTGCCGCCCGAACTGCAGGACGAGATCATCAACCGGACGCTGCACGAGGTGGCGTAGCCGGCCGTGAGTGGTCCCGTCGGAACAGTCTTCAACATCCAGCGGTACAGTATCGACGACGGTCCTGGGATACGGACGACGGTCTTCCTGAAGGGGTGCCCACTCCGCTGCACGTGGTGCTGCAACCCGGAGTCTCAGAAGCCGTGGCCTGAGGTGATGCACAGGAAGTCGCTGTGTGCCCGATGCGGTAAATGTGCGGAGGCCTGCGTGGTCTCCGCCATCACCGTCACCGAGGACGGTGTCTCGATCGACCGCGATATCTGTACTCGCTGCGGCAAATGTGTTGAAGCGTGCCCGAACGACGCCATGCGCATGATGGGGTCGGAGATGAGCGTGGACGAGGTCTTCGCCGAGATCGAGCGCGACATGGACTACTACCGCGATTCGGGCGGCGGCGTGACGCTTTCCGGGGGTGAGGTGCTCTCCCAGGCGGAGTTCGCGCTCGCCCTGCTCCGGCGATGCAAAGATGAGGGCATCCATACCTGCCTCGACACCTCCGGTCACGGCGATACCGCCAAGCTGGTGTCGCTCCTTCCCTACGTGGACCTGGTGTACTTCGACGTCAAGCATCTGGACCCGGAGGTCCACCGGACCGTCACCGGGCACACGAACGAGTTGATCCTGCGCAATCTGGCGAGCGTCGTCGCGAGCGGGGTCGATCTGGTGGTCCGGGTGCCGGTGATCCCTGGAGTCAACGACAGCGACGAGGCCGTGGCGGCCATGGCCCAACACATGGCATCTCTGGCGCCGGAGGCTAAAATCCATCTGTTGCCGTACCATCGCCTGGGATCGGCTAAGTACGTGATGCTCGACCGGGAGTACCCGTTGGGTGCGCTGGCCCCGCTGCCCCCGGACGCGCTGGGCGGCGCCCGTGGGATCGTGGAGTCGTATGGGATGGACTGCGAAGTCGCCGTCTAGGCGAGGCGAAGAACGAAGGGGATGACCATGTCCGAGCAGGTGACGGTGATCACTGGGACCGTCGGGGTGGATGCGCACGTCATAGGGACCAAGGTGATCTCGAGGGCGCTGCGGGACGCGGGATTCAACGTGATCGAGCTGGGTGCGCAGACGCCGGCCGACGAGTTCATCAAGGTGGGCCAAGAGACGGCGGCACATGCGATGCTGATCAGCTCGCTCTACGGGATGGCCGAACTCGACCTGAGCGGATTTCGGGACAAGTGCGTCGAAGCCGGTCTGGACGAGGTCCTGCTCTACGTCGGCGGCATCCTTGGCGTGGGCCGCACTGACTTCGCCGAAGACCAGCGGAAGTTCACAGCCATGGGATTCGACCGGGTGTATCCGCCCCAAGCCGACATCCGAGCGGCGATCGGCGACCTGCGGCACGACCTCACCCGGGTCGGCGTCACGGCCGAGTAGGTCCGCGGGCGGCGGCACCCCGTGAGCGGCATCCGCCTGTTCATAGACTTCGGCAGCACCTTCACGAAGGTGGTGGCCATCGACGTGCATCGCGAGGAACTGCTCGCGCGCGTGCAGGCTCCCTCGACGGTCGCCACCGACATCACCGTGGGGCTGGAAGAGGCTTTCGCCCTCTTGTCCGAGGAGGTTCCGATAAGCCGGGCCGAGCGTGAGCAGGCGGTAGCCTGCAGCAGCGCGGCCGGCGGGCTGAGAGTCGTGTGCGTCGGGCTGGTGCCCGAGTACACGACCGAGGCGGGCCGGCGAGCCGCCCTGGGCGCGGGGGCCAAGATCGTGGGGTCGCACTCCTTCGAGCTCACTGAGGACGAGCTGCGAGAGGTCGAAGAGGAAGCGCCCGACATCGTCCTCCTGACAGGAGGGACCGACGGTGGCAACAAGAAGGTCATCCTCCACAACGCTCGTGCGCTCGCGCGTTCCGGTCCGGGTGTCACGAACATCATCGTGGCCGGCAACAAGACCGCATACGACGACCTACGAGAGATCTTCGCTTCGTCGAGTAAGAACGTCATCTTCGCGAAGAACGTCATGCCCGGCATCGGCGACCTCGCCGTGGACTCGGCCAACCAGAAGATCCGTGAACTGTTCATCAGCCGCATCACGGAAGCCAAGGGCATGGGGCAGGTGCGCCGATCGATCGGTGACATCATCATGCCCACGCCGGCCGCCGTCCTGGAGGCTGCCCGCCTGCTGGCTGACGGCACGAAGGACACGCCGGGTCGGGGTGAGCTCCTCTTGGTCGACGTGGGCGGGGCCACGACCGACGTGTACTCGATGGCGAAAGGCCTGCCCACCCAGGGCACGGTCAAGTTCCTCGGTCTGCCCGAGCCCTACGCCAAGCGCACCGTCGAGGGAGATCTGGGCCTCCTGCACAACGTCGACACGCTCACCGAGATCGCCAAAGGCGAGCGAGTGCCCGTCGGGTTCGAGGAGACCGTTCAGGCGATGTGCCGCACGGAGAGCGTTCCTGCCGGTGAGCGGCAGGTCGAGTGTCACCTTCTGCTGTCCCACGTGGCCGTGCGCGCCGCGGTCGATCGCCATGTCGGTTCTCTCAAGCTGATGATGACGCCGCACGGTGAGGTGGTGGTGCAGCGGGGCAAGGATCTGACCGAGGTGGAATGGGTGGTGGGCGCCGGCGGTCCGGTCGCGTTCTCCAGCGATCCGAAGCGGGTGCTGGAGGGGGCGCTGTTCCATGACGATGCGCCCACGCTTCTGAAGCCCAAGGGCCCACGGATGCTCCTGGACCGTCACTATGTCCTCTTCGCGCTGGGCCTGCTCGCACAGAGCGAGCCGGGGAAAGCGCTCAGTCTCATGAACAAGTACATGGTGCAGGTGTGAACATACGACCGACCGAGGGGATCATGGACAGTGTTGCCGAGCAAGAAGCCGTCGCCCGGTTCGACCGGCTGCGGGCGATGAGCGTACCCGGCATCCTCGCCGAGGTTGCCGCCGCAGACGAAGACGCGCCGGCTATCGTCGACGGAGACCGGCGTGTCACGTACGGCGAGCTCTGGGGGCAGGCGCAGTCTCTGGCCGCCGGGCTTCAGGCGGCCGGCGTGGCCACCGGCGACCGGGTGGGCGTCTGCGTTCCCAACTGGCACGAGTTCGTGGTCGCCTACTTCGGGATCGGCGCCGCAGGGGCGGTGATCGTGCCCATCAACACCCGCTACTCCGCGCGCGAGGTGGCACACTACTTGAGCGACTCGGGGGCCAAGGTGCTGATCACGGCCGAGCGGTTCGCCGGCGTCGATCTCCTGGGGATGTACCGCGGGCTGCGTCCGTCCCTTCCGCGGCTTGAAACCATCCTCGTCGTTCGCTCTGCCGGGCCTTTGGAGATCGGGGAGCGGGCTTTCGAGGACCTCGTGTCCCTTTCCGGCCCCTTCGCTCTGCCGGAGCTGGATCCCGAGGAGGACCTCTTCGCAATACTCTATACGTCCGGCACCACCGGCGTGCCCAAGGGCGCCATGCTCAGGCACAGCAATATCGTCCGCACCAGTATCGCGACGGCCGAGCTGATGCGCATGACTTCCGACGACGTCTTCCTGGTGGCCGTGCCGCTTTCGCATATCTTCGGCATGGGGCCCTCCATCCTCACCGCGGTCTCGTCGGGCGCCAGCATGGTCTTTATGGAGATCTACAAGCCCGACCCCGCCCTTGAGCTGGTCGAGCGCGAGAGGGTCACCGTTCACCACGGTGTGCCGACCATGTTCGTCATGGAGCTGAACAGCCCCGAGCTCGAGCGGCGCGACCTCAGCAGCCTACGCACCGGGATCATCGCCGCCGCTCCCTGTCCCATCGAGGTGGTCAAGGCCATCCGCGCGAAGATGGGTTGTGAGATCTGCGTCTCGTTCGGCATGACGGAGACCTCCCCGTCGCTCACCAGCACACGCTTCGAGGACACCGACGAAGACCGGGCGGAGACGGTGGGCCAGGCGCTACCGGAGGTGGAGCTGCGGATCGTGGGCACAGAGGGCAACGACCTTGGACCGGGCGAGGTGGGCGAGATCGTAGCCCGCTCCCCGGGTGTCATGAAAGGCTATTTCGGACGGCCAGAGGAGACCAGCCAGGTCCTGACCGCCGACGGTTGGTTCTCGACGGGCGACCTTGGCCAGATGGACGACCGCGGCTTCCTCAGGATCGTCGGGCGCACGAAGGAGATGATCATCCGCGGGGGGTACAACGTCTACCCCCGCGAGGTGGAAGAGGTCATCTACCAGTACCCGGGCGTCATGGAAGCGGCCGTGGTCGGTGTCGCCGACGACGTCATGGGGGAGCGCACGTGCGCGTGCATCCGCCGCAAACCGGAGGCGGAGGTCTCCGAGGAGGACATTCGGGCATTCTGCGCGGAGTCGTTGGCCAAGTACAAGGTGCCCGATTTTGTGCAGTTCTTCGAGGAGTTCCCCACCACCGCCAGCGGCAAGATCCTGAAGCGGGAACTTGCGAAGCTGGTCCGCCCGGCCGGTAGTGAGCCGGGCGGCCGCGACGTGAAGCGTGCCTGACCGCGAGTGACCGGCCGCTCGGTGCCCCGCCTGGGCGCCCTCTTCGACCGCGACCGCGACCAGGAGCCCCCAACCGTGTGCACTTGCGATGCACGTACTCTATGCATACACTATGTGCATGCGCACGACGCTTGACATCGATATCGAGCTCCTCGCCACTGCGGTCGAGGTGTTGAATGCTCCGAGCAAGAAGGAGGCGGTTGAGACCGCCCTGCGGGAGAGCATAGCTGCCCGTCGGCGTGAAGCCTTGCTCGGCGCCCTTGGAACCGTTGATCTTGACTTGACAGTCGAGGATCTTCTGCGCGACCGGGCATCCGAATGAGCTCTGTCCGGGGCGGTCCTCTGCTCCTGGATACGTCTGTGCTGGTTGAGGCACTGCGTCCCTCCGGGCGAGTCGACGTGCGCTCTGCCGTTTACGACGCTGTCGACGACGGTGTGGCGATCATCATCGGCCTTATCCGGGTCGAGCTGCTCCGGGGGGCCCGAGACCGCGCGATGTTCCAGCAGCTCGCCACGTTGCTCGATGGAGTGGTGACAGTCCCAACAGGTCCGCAAACGTGGGCTCGCGCGGCCGATCTCGGATTCACCCTGCAACGGCTAGGCGTTGCGGTGCCGACTACGGACATAGTGATTGCGGCTTCGGCCCTTGAGAACGAGGCCACAGTCATGCATCTGGATCGGCACTTCGAGTTCATTGCGGGTGCTTCGGAGCTGCGGCAGATCTACGGAGGGCGCACGGAGTCGACGATCTGAGCGTTGGTCGAGCCTCTCGAACGGAGGGCAACAGCTTGCGCGGACTATCACGATTCTCATCTTCCCACCTGGCCGCTGCGGGCCTGGCTGTGATGGCGCTCATCTGGGGCTACAACTGGGTGGTCATGAAGGTAGCCCTCCGATATGCCGACCCGCAGGTCTTCGTTGCCCTGCGAGTCTTTCTTGCCGCCGTCCTGCTCTTCAGCGTGCTCGTCGTCTTGCGAAGGCCGTTGAGGCCGGTCGATCTGCGCATGACCCTGGTCGTGGGCCTGCTTGGGATGGCCGGTTCTCTGGGGCTGGCGACGTGGGCTCTTCGGAATGGGGGGGCGGGCAAAACGGCCGTGCTCGTCTATACGATGCCCATTTGGCTTGTGCTCATGTCGCGGGTGTTTCTTCGCGAGAGGCTGGGAGCCCTGCAGTGGTTCTCGGTACTACTTGCCGTCGCCGGGCTTTTCTTTGTCGTGTCTCCTTGGCGGATGGGGGGCAGTCTTCTCAGCAGCGCCCTCGGGGTGACGTCTGGTCTCTGCTGGGCGGGCAGCGCCGTCGCCGCCAAGATCCTCAGTGGTCGAAGGCAGGCGGACCTCCTGTCCCTCAATGCCTGGCAGATGCTGCTGGGGTCGATCCCTTTGGTGGTCCTTGCGTTCTTGACCTGGGATTCGGGCCCGGAGTGGTCGGGTGCTTTCGTGGCCGCGCTGCTGTTCAACGTTGTGCTGGCGACGGGGGTGGCGCTGCTGTTGTGGTTCTATGCCCTGAAGAAGCTGCCGGCCGGGGTGGTGGGCCTGGCTTCCCTGGCTGCGCCGGTTCTTGGAGTGATCAGCGCGTGGATCCAGCTCGGGGAGCGGCCGGACCGGTACGAAGCAGTGGGCATCATCCTGATCATCGCCGCACTCGGTGCGCTGACGGCGCGGGGACTCGCGACTCGGTCGACCTCCGCGTCGCATGAGGCGGCCGAGCGAGTTCTGCGGGAGGAGAGCCGATGAGCGAATCGTGGGAGTGCACCGCCGGAGAGCTGGTCCGGATGGTCCGGCGCGGGGAGGCGAGCCGACGCGAGGTGGTGGAGGCGCACCTGCGGCGCACCGAGGCGGTGAACGGCGGGATCGGGGCGCCTTGAGGCCTCTCGCTGAGGGCCGCTGGCGGGCCCTCGCCGTCCTGTCGGTGGTGCTGGTGCTGGCGATGACGCCCTGGTTTTCGGCGTCGGCGGTCGTGCCGCAACTCCGTGTTCTGTGGGGGCTCAGCGGCGGTACCGCGTCCTGGCTCACGATCGGGGTGCAGCTGGGTTTCGTCGGGGGAGCCGTCCTCTCGTCGTTCTTCAACCTGGCCGACATCGTGGCTCCACATCACGTTGTCTTCGCTGGGGCCCTCGGCGCGACGTTGGTGAACGCCCTCCTTCTTGTCGCCGGTGGTCCCGCGACGGCTATCGCGTTGCGCCTGGCCACCGGCTTCTTCCTTGCTGCCGTGTATCCGCCGGCGCTCAAGCTGATGGCCACCTGGTTCGTGCGGGGGCGGGGTGTAGCACTGGGGATCTTGGTGGCGGCCATCAGCCTGGGCTCGGCCGCGCCGCACCTGATCAACGGGCTGGGTGGCCTCGATTGGCGGGTCGTGATCGTGGTCACGTCGCTGGCGACGCTGCTCGGGGCGGTTCTCGTCGAACTGGTCGTCCGCGAAGGGCCGTTCCCCTTCCCGGCCGCGGTCTTCGACCCCAGACAGATCGGCGGCGTGGTGCGCAATCGGGCTGTCAGGCTCGCCTCCTTCGGCTATTTCGGCCACATGTGGGAGCTCTTCGCTGCATTGGCGTGGTTCCTTCCCTTCTTCGCGGACTCGCTCCGGGAGGCGGGGCGCCCGTCCGGCACCTTCGCGGCGTTCGCCACCTTCGCGTTCGTGGCGGCGGGAGCTCCGGGCAGCTGGCTCGGGGGCGTGCTGGCCGACCGGTGGGGGCGCACGCGGACTACAGCCCTCATGATGGCGATCTCGGGAACATGCGCCATCCTCATCGGGCTCACGTTCGGCGGATCGCCGTGGATGCTTCTGGCGGTTGCCATGGTCTGGGGTTTCACGGTGGCGGCCGACTCGGCCCAGTTCTCGGCTATCGTCACCGAGACGGCCAGCCAGGCCTACGTGGGGACGGCCTTGACCCTGCAGCTCGCGGTCGGCTTCCTGCTGACCGGGGTCACGATCCGCCTGATCCCCTACGTCGAGTCGACGATGGGTTGGCGTTGGGCCTTCGCATTTCTCGCACCCGGACCGCTGTTCGGGTCGATCGCCATGCTCTACCTGCGCACCTTGCCGGAAGCGCAGGGGATCGCCGGAGGCAGAGGGTAGCGCGGCACAGGTGCTCACCCCGTGGGCACCAGTCGAAAGCCTTTCTCAGCGAAGCGGATGTCGGTGGCCAGCGCGGTCGCGAGCCGAAGACGGCGCATCACCCCGAAGCTCAAGCAGTCGGTCAGGGAGTGGTCCGTGTCCCACAGTTCCGCGGCCCGTCGGAGGGAGCGCGCCGCAAGCAGAGCCATGAGCTCGTGCATGACGAAGGCATGGGGCGCTCAAAGAAAAGACGGCCACCCGGATCACCGGGTGGCCGTCTGCGCGAAGA
>JAJZQZ010000127.1 GCA_021802965.1 Actinomycetes bacterium | reverse complement strand
GGAGCGGCTCCAGCAATGAGCCGGCCGCCAGATACAGCGCGACGGCTCCCCCGACCAGCGACCCCGGGCGCCCCGGCGCTGCGGCCAGCACCAGGATGGCGCCGCCTCCCAGAACCGCGCTCCAGAGAAGCCGCGCCGGCGAACGGAGAAGGCTCAGGCTCCCGCGCCAGGGAATGACCAGGATGTCTTGACGCGGGATCGGTAGGCGCAACCGAAGCTGCCACCGCCCGGTGCGGGACTGCCGGGAGGCCTTGACCACCGCCCGAGCATCGAGCGAATAGAGCCCCGCCACCATGCGCGCCCGGGTGCGCGCCCGCGCGCGGAACGTCTCGAGCGAACAGGAGTCTGAAGTCCGACTCAGGCTGATCCACCCGCCGACGGCAAGGGCCGCGAGGAGCACCAGGCCGAGCAGTCCCGGCAGCCGATCCCCGGCGTGCGAGGGCAGCAGCGCCCATCCCCACGGCCCCGACCAGAGCACCGCCTGCCGCGCCGGTCCCCCGGCCCGCGAGCCGACGGCCAAGACGGCCGCAAGCGCCAGCACCGGCATGGTGAGCCGCAGCACCCACAGCGCCACTCGCGGGAGCCGTTGCACCTGCCAGCCGGCGGCCACCAGCAGCACTCCCAAGGAGAGCCCCGCCACCGCGGCCTGCACGACGCCGGCAAAGTGAGCCTTGTGGATGCCGGGAGCCAGGCCGACCACGAGGCCGATGAACGCCCCCCCGAACCCCAGAAGCAGCGCGGCGTTCCTCAGCCGAGGCCAGACCAGCCCCCGCCGAGGCACGGGCGCGGTCAGGAGATGGGCACAATCCGCCTCCGAGAACGACACGAACCCCTGCCACGTGCAGAACCGCAAGACGCCGAAGCCCAGCAGCAAGACCGCGGGCGCGCCCGCGATCGACCGATAGGGACGCGTGAGATCGAGAAGAAACGGCCCCAGGCCGTGCCACGCTCCCAAGGCCACGCTCCCCAAGATGCCCACGCTCAGCAGTCCCAGGTAGAGCGCCTCCGCATGCTTGAGGAGCGAATTGCCCGGCGCCAGCTCCCGGCGGACGGCCATGACCTCGCGGGCCTTCACCGGCACGGGGGTCGCCGTCCCCGCCTCGGCGACCGTGTCCTCCTCAGACCGCCCAGGGCTCAGAGGCAGTGCCCCATCAGGGCTCAACCACGCGCCCCTCTTCGATGTGCAACACCCGCGTGGCCACCTCGTCGGCGAAGGCGTCGGAGTGCGTCATGAGCACGATCGCCCGGCCACTCCCAAGAGCCTGGTGGATGACGCCTTTCAGCACGTCTATGGAGCGCCGGTCCAGGCCGACCACGGGCTCGTCCAGGACGAGCAGCGAGAAGGGGCGGATGAGCGCGCAGGCGATGGCCGTCTTCTGCCGCATGCCGCGCGAGAGCTGGGTGGGCAGGAAGTCGGCGCGCTCCTCCAGTCCGAAGAGGTCGAGAAGCTCGTCGCGGCGATCGTCCAGGTCGTCTCCCGCGACACCGTGTGCGGCTGCCACCAGGTGCAGGTGGTCGTCGACGGTCAGGTCGTCATAGAGAGCAGGCGTGTCGGGCACGTAGGCCAGATGCGCGCGGGCGCTCACGGCGGCAGGCTCGGTGTGGATGGAGAACCCGCAGATCTCCGCCACCCCGCCCGTCGGCTCGAGAAGTCCGCAGATCAGTGCGGCGGCGGTCGTCTTGCCGCTGCCGTTCGGGCCCATGAGCGCGACGCATTCGCCGCCCTCGACCCTCACGTCCAGCGGCGCCAGCGCCACCACGGGCCCATAGCTGCGCGTCAACTCGTACGTCTCGAGCACCGTGCTCGACCGGCACTCAGGCGGAAGCGCGAGCGTGCTAAGAGGGCCGGTCACGGGTGCGGGCGCTTTCGGCGTCATAGAAGACAGTATCGCAGGTTAGGAAGGCTGCTATCCGCCCGTGCTCAGGCCGAGCGCAGGGCGACCGCCGCGAACTTCAGCAGGTCTTCCAATTGCTCCCGGATGATCGCCCGGACGACCGGCATCTGAAGCTCTTGGTACTGGTGCACCGCCACATTGCGGAAGCCGACCATCCGTGCCAGCGTCGCCGCCAGCGACGTGTCCAGGGCACCGGCCTCGGCCAAGAGCGAGAAGGCTTCCCGACTCTCCTGGGGGACGCCCAACCGTCGCTGTCGCACCAAGTGCATGGCCAGGTCGATGGCCGCTTCGCACGCTCGCTGCAGATTGAGAACGATGGCGTCTTGCCGGGTCATGTCCTCGAAAAGGTTGACGTCGTCGTCCGCATACAGATCCCGGACCCGCTTCACACAGCGCTCTATGATGGCAGCCTTGTTCAGGATCACGTCGTCAGCCATAGACGCGGCCCCGCTCCTTGATGTCGTACAGAATGCCGCGCCGCTCCTCGTTCAGACGGGCGTAGTCGGAGAGGGCCAGCATCTCGAACCAGGCACGGGCGGTTGGATCGTCTTCGACGATCGTCACCGCGCTCCGCAACACCTCCGCCCGCATGACGGTAGTGGCCAGTCGCAGGTCGACCAGGTCGACGTCATGCTTCAGCTCCGCGGCCAAGTCGCCGGCCACCTCCCAGCAGCGTTCCACGCTGACCGGCTGGGCCGCGATAAAGGCCACGTCAACGTCGCTCGCGCTGTTCGTCTCTCCCGAAGCCGTCGAGCCGAACCGGTAGGCTGCCTGCAACCCCGGGATCGCGGTGCGAAGGACGCGGGCGATGACGGGATCCGAGGGATCCAGTGAGTGGGTGTCTGAGCGGTCGACCTTCATCACGCCGATGATACACCGCGACCCTCGGGCGACCCCGCACTCTTCGCCGTCCCATGAGGCTCTTCGGCGCCCCTCGCAAGGGACCTCCACCTTCGGTCGAAACGCCGCCCGCTAGGCAAGCGCCGCACTGACGACCGCCTCGACGTCGAAGGGCAGCGGCGGGCGGGCGCTGACCGCGTCGGCCATGTCGGCGGCGAGGAGCGCATCCTTGAAGCCGGCCCCGCTGAGGAGGCAGACCACTGTCTCGTGCGACCCGATGTGGCCCTCGGCCAGGAGCCCGGGCAGTGCCGCCACCGGAGCGGCCGACGCGGGCTCCACCCAGATGCCCTCCTCCGCACCCAACCGTCGCTGGATCTCGAAGGCGTCCTCGTCCGCGATCCCCGCGACCACGCCGCCCGAGGCCCGCACCGCCGCCAGGGCGTGCTCGCCTGTGAAGGGCACGTTGATGCCCGAGATACGCGACCGAGCGTAGGGCAACGGGGTGACGCGGGCATCGCCATTGCGGAACGCCTCCAGCAGCGGAGGAGCCGCCACCGACTGCACCCCCACCATGCGCGGCAGCCGGTCGATCACCCCGGCCCGCTGGAGCTCGAGATAGCCGCGCCACTGCGCCGTCAGCATGTCGCCGCCCCCAACCGGGCAGACCAGCACGTCCGGCGCGCCGGGCAGCCGGGCGGCGATCTCGTAGGAGACGCTCTTGATGCCTTCGAGGATGTACGGGTTCACCGGCGCCCAGACGAACGCGGGATAGTAACCAAGACCTTCCGCGACGCCGAATATGATGTCGCGCGTGCCGTCCGGGCCGTGGGCATAGACCCCCTCCACCGGCAACACCTTCGCCCCCATGGCCAGGGCCTGACGAAGCTTGGCCGGCGGATTCCCCGGTTCGAGCAGTATCAGGCAGCGCAGGCCTGCGGCGGCACAGTACGTAGCGGCCGCTGTGGCCGTGTTTCCCGAGGAGACCGTCACCAGCCCCTTCGCCCCTGCATCCAGAGCCAGGGCCACCATGGTGGCTCCGGCCCGATCCTTGAAGGCCCCGCTCGGGTTCAGGCCTTCATTCTTGAAAAGGAGTCGCTCCAGCCCCAAAGTCCGCCCAAGCCTCGCGCTCGGGAGTAGCGGCGTGTCGCCCTCACCCAGGAAGGGGAGGGGCGCTGTCACGGGGAAGAGCGGGCGGTAGCGGTCGATGCCGGGGCCGGGGGCGACCGTCGCGAGCACCGCGACCACCTCGTCCGGGTACTCCGGCCGCAGGATCCCGTCGCAGGCGCCACAGCGGCCGAGCGTGCCCATGGCAGCCTCTTTCCGGCAATCCGCGCAGAGCAGCTTCATCGGCTCTCCTTCCCCGAGTTCGTTGCCGGCGACGGCAGCCGGCGGGAGGTCGCTACCGCCCGTCTACACCAGCCTACCAGACCTTCTCGAGCTCACCGCCCATCCGGTGGGGCCCAGTACGTTCTTTGAGTGCCGAAGTCGGTCGCGGCGGCAGCTGCACAGATTCTGCCGAGGTTAGCCGCGAGCGCGTCACGCGACATTGTCCGGCGGCGCCGGATAGGTGATCACCCCTCCATCGACCCGGGCGAGCACATTGAGCACGTGCAACCTCGACTCGCCGGGCGCCATGAGGTGTTCCACGCGAAATCCGCGCACCACCAGCGCATCCGCGATCAGGTACCTGTGGCAGCGCCAGGGGACCGCCTCGGCGCACATGACGGCCGCGCGCGCCTCGGCCGCTGGGGCGATCAGCTCCTCAAGTGCCTCGGCGAAGGCCGGCGTCTGCATGTGGTCCGCGTAGCCGCGAAAGGATAGGTTGCGCCAGCCCAGGTTCGGGGATGCCGCCGAGGTCGACCGCCGGCCCCCCAGCCCGCCCATGTGTTGATAGTCCACTCCATAATCCCGCAAGGCGGCAGCCAGGGTGTCGCCGTCGAACTGGGGATTCCGCCGGGAACGGGGGATACTCCGCACGTCGGCCACCAGGCGAACCTCGAAGCTCTGCACCACAGCGAGGAACTCGGCGAACGGCCGAGTCGAATGGCCGGTCGTGTAGATGGTCGGCTCCGACGACGCGCCTGGCATGTTAGCAGCATCCCCCCCGGGTGATGCCCCCGATCGTGGAGTCACGCGTTCCCCGAGTCCGCTCCCAGCAACCGCAGGGTGCGAGGATCGGGCTCCCCGTGAAAGTACTTGTCGAGGACCCGCTCGAATACAGAGCCGGGGGGCGACACGTGCGTGAAAAGGGTGACGCACGACCGCAGCTTCATGTCGTCGGGGGAGCCGAAGATGTCGTGCGCCGAGCGCCCCTCGACCCCCAGGACGGCCTCGACAGCCTCCGTCAGGCGCCGCCCGAGGACGGGGTGCGCCAGGTACGCCTCGGCTTCGGCGACGCTCTTGATCGAGTAACGCCTCGAGGTCGAGCTCGACCCGAGCCCCTCGATCTGGGGGAAGACGAACCACATCCAGTGAGACCGCTTCCGACCCTGCCTGACCTCTTCAAGCGCACGCTCGTGGACGCCCTCTTGCGCCTCCAGGAAACGGCCCAGGTCGTGGGGGTCGGCGGCGGGAGCGAGGCCGCCCGCCGGGCCGAGGTCGCTTGCATCTGCCATGGCTCACCTCCGCATGCCTGGGAGAGTCGATCAGGCTCCTCCCACCACTCTACTCCTGCCGCGCGGGCTGCGCGGTTATCGCCAACGACGGACCCGAATCACGTGCTTCACCACGCAAGGAGGAACGATCATGTCTCGCGCCACACACACCGATCCCCGAAGCGACGAGTCCGACCTGGCGGCGGGCGCCGCGCGCGCCTCGTCCCGGCCGTCGCGCAACCTGGCCGCCCGCATGGGTCGCTGGAGCGCCGGTCATTGGAAGACCGCCACCTTCGGCTGGCTGGCCTTCGTCCTGATCGCCTTCGCCCTCGCCGGCCTTGTCGGCACGAAGAACCTCGAGGCGAACGACGGGGGGCCGGGCGAGTCCGGTCGCATGAACCGTATCCTGGAAGCCGGCTTCAAGCAGCCCGCCGGCGAGGGCGTCCTGATCCAGAGTCCCTCACTCACGGTGAACGATCCCGCCTTCACCGCCGCGATCGAGGACGTCGTGGCCCGCGTCTCGCGCGTGGCCGACGTGCAGAACGTGCGCTCGCCGCTGAGTCCGGGCGGTGCGGGCCAGATCGCGAAGGACGGGCATTCCGCGCTCGTCGCGTTAGAGATCCGCGGCGAGAAGGACGATGCGGTCGACAAGATCGGCCCCATCCTCGTGGTCGCCATCGCCATGCTCGGCTCGCTGACCGTGCTGCCCGCCGTGCTCTCGAAGCTCGGCGACAGGGTCGACCGGCTGCGCGTGCCGTTCCTCGGCCGGCTGCGCCGCGACGACGGCGAAGGCCGGGTCTGGGGTGCGATCGTCGACCGCGTGCTGCGCCGGCCCGTGCTGTCGGCGCTCGTCGCCGGTGGGGTGCTGCTGGCGCTGGCCGCGCCCGCGCTGCAGCAGCGGATCGCGACTCCGGGACCGGACACGTTCCCCAAATCCATCCCCGTCGTCGAGGCGTACAATCGGATGCAGCAGGCGTTCCCAGGCACGGCGCTGCCCGCCACTCCCGGCGGGGTCGTCTCGCCAAGTCCCGCGAACCTTTGGTTGGCGGGACTTGGCGTCTCTTGCACCACCGGCTAAGCTTTTACCCTCCACGCGAGCTTCCTCCCGCGCCCGGCGCCGGCGGAGACCGCGAAGGCGGCCTCGCCTGACGAATGGAGACATCATGAGCGAGACCCCGAGTACCGACCCGCGGGCGCCTGCATTGCACGTCGCCGACAGCCACGACCTCATCCGCGTGCAGGGCGCGCGCGAGAACAACCTCAAAGATGTCAGCATCGAGATCCCCAAGCGCCGGCTGACGGTGTTCACCGGCGTCTCCGGCTCGGGCAAGAGCTCGCTGGTGTTCGGCACGATTGCCGCGGAGTCGCAGCGGCTGATCAACGAGACCTACAGCGCCTTCGTCCAGGGCTTCATGCCGACGCTGGCGCGGCCGGAGGTCGACCTGCTGGAGGGGCTCACGACGGCGATCAGCATCGACCAGGAGCGGATTGGCGCCAACTCCCGCTCCACCGTCGGCACCGTCACCGACGCCAACGCGATGCTGCGGGTCCTGTTCAGCCGGCTCGGGCAGCCGCACATCGGCTCGCCCCGGGCGTTCTCCTTCAACATCCCCTCGGTCCGGGGGTCGGGTGCGATCACCATCGAGCGCGGCGAGGGCAAGGGCGAGACCGTCAGGAAGACGTTCACCGTCACCGGCGGCATGTGCCCGCGCTGCGAGGGCATGGGCAAGGTGACCGACATCGACTCGACCCAGCTCTACGACGACTCCAAATCGCTCGGCGGGGGCGCCATCACCATCCCCGGCTACACCGCGGACGGCTGGAACGTGCGGATCTTCACCGAGTCGGGCTTCCTCGACCCCGACAAACCGATCCGCGACTACACGACGACCGAGCTGCACGATTTTCTCCACCGCGAGCCGACCAAGCGGAAGATCAACAACATCAACCTCACCTACGAGGGGCTGATCCCCAAGCTGCAGAAGTCGATGCTCTCCAAGGATCGGGAGGCCATGCAACCGCATATCCGGGCGTTCGTGGACCGGGCCGTCACCTTCACGACCTGTCCCGAGTGCGGCGGCACTCGGCTCAACGAAGGCGCCCGCGCCTCGCGGATCAGAGGCATCAACATCGCCGACGCCTGCGCGATGCAGATCAGTGATCTCGCCGAATGGATCCGCGGTCTGGACGAGCCGTCGGTGGCGCCGCTGCTCGCCACGCTGCTACAGACCCTCGACTCGTTCGTGGAGATCGGGATGGGCTATCTCTCCCTCGACCGGTCGTCGGGTACGCTCTCGGGCGGCGAGGCTCAGCGCACCAAGATGGTCCGCCACCTCGGCTCCTCGCTCACCGACGTCACCTACGTCTTCGACGAGCCCACCACGGGCCTGCATCCCCATGACATCCAGCGGATGAACGACCTGCTGCTACAGCTTCGCGACAAGGGCAACACGGTGCTCGTCGTGGAGCACGAGCCGCTGACGATCGCCATCGCCGACCACGTCGTCGACCTCGGCCCCGGCGCCGGCTCGGCGGGCGGGCGTGTCTGCTTCGAGGGCACCGTCGAGGGATTGCGGGCCGCCGACACCGTCACCGGCCGCCATCTCGACGACCGGGCCACCCTCAAGCAGACGGTGCGCACGCCCACCGGGGCCCTGGAGATCCGCGGCGCCACGGCGCACAACCTGCGAGATGTCGACGTCGACATCCCCCTCGGCGTGCTGGTGGTGGTCACAGGCGTCGCCGGCTCCGGGAAGAGCTCGCTCCTGCACGAGTCGATCCCCGCCGGCGCGGGCGTGGTGTCGATCGACCAGGGCGCGATCCGCGGCTCGCGACGGAGCAACCCGGCGACGTACACAGGAATGCTCGACCCCATCCGCAAGGCCTTCGCCAAGGCCAACGGCGTGAAACCGGCGCTGTTCAGCCCCAACTCCGAGGGCGCCTGCCCCACCTGCAACGGCGCCGGCGTCGTCTACACCGAGCTGGGGTTCATGGACACGGTCGCCACCACCTGCGAGGAGTGCGGGGGCAAGCGGTTCCAGGCCGCGGTGCTGGACTACCACCTCGGCGGCCGCGACATCAGCGAGGTGCTTGCCATGTCGGTCAGCGAGGCCCAGGAGTTCTTCGGCGCCGGCGAGGCGCGCACCCCGGCCGCCGGCGCCATCCTCGACCGGCTCGGCGACGTCGGGCTCGGCTATCTCAGCCTTGGCCAGCAGCTCACCACGCTCTCCGGTGGCGAGCGGCAGCGGCTCAAGCTGGCCACCCACCTGGGCGAGAAGGGCGGCATCTACGTTCTGGACGAAGCCACCACCGGTCTGCACCTGGCCGACGTCGAGCAGCTGCTCGGCCTGCTCGACCGGCTGGTCGACTCCGGCACGTCTGTCATCGTCATAGAGCACCACCAAGGGGTCATGGCCCACGCCGACTGGATCATCGACCTCGGCCCCGGCGCCGGCCGCGACGGCGGCCGGATCGTCTTCGAGGGCACACCCGCCGACCTCGTCGCCGCGCGCTCCACGCTCACCGGCGAGCACCTGGCGGCTTACGTCGCCACCTGACTCCCGGCCCCCTGGCGGATGCGAGGGGTCGGCGACCCGGGCGAGCACACGTCGCACGATGTCATCGTTCCTGCGATCCGGGGACAGTGCGCCTGCAGCTCGCACTGGCGATCTGGAGAGCGTCGAGCCCCACGACCCGGGTTCCCCGGTCTCTGGAGCGTCCAGCAGGCCGTCCCGCGTGACGCGCATCGGACGCTCGCCGCACGTCGACTTGACGAACCTCCTCAACGCTTCTAGAATCGAGCCATCGTCTAGCAAGCAAAACGGCGTTCTGCATACAGAACGGTCTGCTCCAAGGATATGGGTACCCGGCGGGAGGCCAGGGTGCCGGTCCACCGAGTCAGTCATGTTCGCACCGGATGTTCTGGGGGTATTCCGGCCGATGAAGAAGTCTCTCGACTCATGACGCAGACCTTCACGGGGCCGGCCGATGTGCAGCCCGACCCGGCGGACGATGGCTACACAAAGAGGGTACCGGCAGTCGATCAGGCGAACCGGATACTGTTCTTCCTAGCCGAACGCCGAGTCGAGGCGCCCACCCTGTCGGAGATCTGCCGCAGCCTCGGTATCCACAAGAGCAAGGGACTCGCGCTGCTCAACACCCACCGCGCGGCGGGCCTGGTGTCCCGAGATGAGCGCACCAAGACCTACACGCTCGGCGCGTCCCTGCTGGTCCTCTCTCGCGCGATGCTCGAACAGGCCGACTTCACGCGGGTGGTCGAGCCGTTCCTGGACAGGTTGGTGGCGCGCGCGGGGACGACGGCCTTTCTGGGGCTTGTCTGGGGACACCGGGTATCGGTGGTGGCTCGCCGGGACTCGCCGGCCGGGACGGGCACGACCGTCCGCCTGCTCGGGTATCGGTGGTACCCGCTCACGTACGGCGCAGTGGGCAAGGCCATAGTCTCCTCCCTGACTCCGGACGAGCAGGACGACGTGCTCGCTCGTCCGCCCCACTTCTTCTACGGGGACTCGAGCATCACACCCTTGGACATCGCTGCCTTGCGGGCCGAGCTGGTCGAGGCTGAGAAGAAAGGCTATGCCACCGATATCGGCGGCGTTCAGGAAGGCGTGAACGCCGTGGCCGCTCCGGTGTTCGGCGTCCGCCGCAACGTGGTGCGGCCCATCGGCTGCCTCGCACTGGTGGGAGGGTTCCCGGCGGAGGAGGCCGACTCCCTCGGCTCACTGGTGGCCACTACCGCCAAGGAGTTGACCCAGGAAGCCGGGCCTCTGCTCGATGGCATCGGATGATGGCTGAGCGCAGTCACCTTCCCCCCGACGACCGGCCGGTCATCCGGATCGACAACGTCTCCTTGAAATTAGGAGGCGTCA
>JAJZQZ010000126.1 GCA_021802965.1 Actinomycetes bacterium | reverse complement strand
AGCTCCGCGCCCCCGCGACGCCGACCAGCAGTGAAGAGGTCTATGGTGAGTAGCGTGTTCCGTCCCGGGTGCGGCCGGGAGATGTCATGATCAAGCTCGTGGACAAGGTCCTCCATTTCGGGGAGGGCCGCAAGATGAAGGTCGTCGAAGCCCTCACGGCGCAGGTCTCTGCTCTCGAGCCGGGCTTCCAGAAGCTGTCCGACGAGGGGCTGCGGGCCAAGACCGCGGAATTCAGGCAGCGGCTGGAGCAGGGGGAGCCTCTCGACGATCTCTTGCCGGAGGCCTTCGCGGCGGCGCGCGAGGCGGCTTGGCGGTCTGTGGGCATGCGCCCCTTCGATGTCCAGGTCATGGGCGCCGTCGTGTTGCATCAGGGCAGCATCGCCGAGATGAAGACCGGGGAGGGCAAGACCCTCGTGGCCACCCTTCCCGCCTACCTCAACGCCCTCGAGGGGCGTGGCGTGCACCTGGTGACGGTCAACGATTACTTGGCCGGCCGTGACGCGGAGTGGATGGGCCCCATCTACAGGTTCCTCGGCCTGGAAGTCGCCGCCCTGCAGAACAACATGGGCAACACGGAGCGGCGCGAGGCCTATGCGGCCGACGTAACCTACGGCACCAACACCGAGTTCGGGTTCGACTACCTCCGCGACAACATGGCTCTGGGCTTGGACCAGCAGGTTCAGCGCGGCCACCACTACTGCATCGTCGACGAAGTCGACTCCATCCTGATCGACGAGGCGCGCACGCCTCTCATCATCTCGGGGCCGGGCGAGCACGCCGCGAAGACCTACTACGACTTCGCCAAGATCGCGCGCCAGCTGAAGGTCCACTTCGTGACGTCCGAGAAGAGCAACGACGGCGCCGACCCGGGGGCCCTAGGCTACGACTACGAGGTCGACGAGAAGAAGAAGACGGTGGCGATCACCGAAGAAGGCCTCGCCCGGGTCGAGAAGACCCTCGGGGTCGACAACCTCTACGAGGACCACTCAGGCCAACTCGTGAACCACCTCATGCAGGCTCTGCGCGCGCAGGCGCTGTTCAAGAACGACGTCGATTACCTGGTGCAGGACGGCGAGGTCAAGATCATCGACGAGTTCACCGGCCGCATCCTCGAAGGGCGCCGGTATTCCGAGGGTCTGCACCAGGCGATCGAGGCCAAAGAGGGCGTCAAGATCAAGGAAGAGAATCAGACGCTGGCCACGGTCACCCTGCAGAACTACATCCGCCTGTACGACAAAGCGGCGGGTATGACCGGTACCGCGGCCACCGAGGCCGACGAGTTCCGGCAGATCTACGGTATGGAGGTCCTGGTCATCCCGACCAACCAGCCTATGGTCCGGGACGATCGCAACGACCTGATCTACAAGAACGAGCTGGCGAAGTTCAGGGCCGTCGTGGAGGACGTCGCCGACTGTTACACGCGCGGTCAGCCCGTGCTGGTGGGCACCATCTCGGTGGAGAAGTCCGAGCGACTTTCGGGCATGCTCACGCGCCGGGGCATCCCCCACGAGGTCTTGAACGCGAAGCACCACGCTCGTGAGGCCTCGATCATCGCGAACGCCGGTCAGCAGGGAGCCATCACCATCGCCACCAACATGGCCGGTCGAGGCACCGACATCAAGCTCGCGGAGGGCGTGGTCGAACGCGGGGGCCTCTACGTGTTGGGGACCGAGCGCCACGAGTCGCGGCGCATCGATAATCAGCTCCGCGGACGCTCGGGCCGCCAGGGCGACCCGGGAGCAAGCCGTTTCTACATCTGTCTGGACGACGACCTCATGCGCCTCTTCGGTGGAGACCGCATCTTCGGCATCATGGACCGCCTCGGTCTCGAGGAAGACATCCCCATCGAGCACCGGCTGATCTCGCGTTCGGTGGAGAGCGCGCAGAAGCGGGTCGAAGACCAGAACTTCCAGATCAGGAAGAGGGTCCTCGAGTACGACGACGTCATGAACAAGCAGCGCGAGGTCATCTACGGCCAGCGCGACCGCATCCTCGAGGGCGAGGACCTGCGGGACGACGTGCGCGACATCGTCGAACGGGTGGTCCGGGCGCAGATCGCGCAGTTCACCTCGGGCACCAAGTTCGCTGAGGAATGGGACCTGCCCGAGCTTTTCACGCTGCTCAAGAACCTATATCCGGTCAAGCTCACGGTTGCCGACCTTGGCGACCTCGAGCAGCTCGACGCCGACGAGCTGGCCGACATTGTGGTCGAGGACGCTCTCGAAGCCTACGAGGCCAAGGAGCTGGACCTGGGCGAGGAGAACATGCGCGAGCTGGAGCGCTGGGTGCTGCTCCGCTCGATCGACTCGCGCTGGCGCGACCACCTGTACGAGATGGACTACCTCCGCGAAGGCATCGGCCTGCGCGCCCTGGCCCAGAAGGACCCCTTGGTCGAGTACAAGTCAGAGGGCTTCGACATGTTCCAGTCGATGCTCGATGCCATCCAGGAAGACTTCGTCCGCCTGATCTATCGCTTGGAAGTGGTGCGTGAGGCTCCGGTGCCGGCGGCGACCCAGCTGGCCTACTCGGCGAGTGACGAAGCCGCCGCGGGCGGCGGCTTCGCGGGCCTGGCCGCGCCCCCCCGGGGCGCCCCTGTACCCGCGGGAGTGGGAGTCGGCTACACGGCGGGCGGCGACCGCGTCGTCGACGGGTCGGCCAAGGCCTACGCCGCCGCGCAGGCGGCCGGCACTACGGTCACCGCCCCTCGCCACGTCGCGAAGGTCGGGCGCAACGACCCGTGCCCCTGCGGGAGCGGCAAGAAGTACAAGAAGTGTCACGGGGCGGCCGCGGAGTAAGGCGCCGGGCCGCCGGTCCCGGCGGCCTGCTCATGCAGGACGCGATGCCGGCCGACCGGGGGAACGCTCGCGGTCAGGGCCGTGAGGCCGCCTCTCACCCTTGTGGCGGCCACCGCGTTCCCTGGAACACCCACGATGCCGAGTCCCGCACGGCCTCCATCATGAGGTGCACGTAGTCGGGGCGGCGCCCGGCGGCCCAATGGGGAGCGCCGCCCCGCCAGAGGTACAGCACCAGCTCGGCGAAACCCGGCACGTCGAACCGGTAGCCGCCCACGTCGATCACGTCGTCCGCCCGGGAGCCGCGCAGCACGAGCTTTCCCCGACGCGCGAAGCGGTCGGCGATCGGCTCGATCTCGGCGCGGATGCACCACCCTTGCGGGTCCTGGTGGAAGTCCTCGTCGCGCTCCGGGAAGGGGTGCAGGACGTACACGGCGCCGATCAATCCCGAAAGGTCGACACCGGCCATCGCTCCGTGCAGGTTGCCGTAGGCAGCCCGATCCTGGATCACCCAGGCGGGCTGGGTGACCACGAAGTCACCCTGCTCCGCCGCGAGGTCGGCGATCCAGCCGCAAAGGTCGCCGGCGAACACGAAGTACTCCGCCAGCAAGACCATATCGGTCTTCACGTTGAAGAAGCCGAAGGGAATGGTTCCGCGGTTCAAGGTCGAGAAGGCGAGAGGCATCGGCGGGTCTCTCCGTCGGCGTCGGGGTGGCGTCGCCGGCAGTATAGCGCCGGTTGCGACCCCAACGCGTAGTGGATATGCTTCCACTCGCATTCGGTCGAGGCGTGGCGGGGTGAGAGCGTGAGTGCACGAGGCGTCCTAGGCTGGGCGGTGGTCGCGGCCGCGATGATCGCCGCCGCGGTGTTCATCGTGCTTGCGTTCACAGACACCGGCCATCAGGTGCTGCGGGGTTGGGTGGTGCGCGAGGACGTAGCGGCGGTCGACCTCCTCGCGCCCGGTTCCGCGTCTGAGGGTGGCATGGACGACGCTCTGTGGTTCGTCCAGCCGGCGCCAGGGGGCGTGACCAAGGACCCGGCCGCCGTCGAAGGGGTGATCGGACTGCTGCGGCGGACGTCGGTGCGGCTCGAGGGAATCTCCGAGGCTCCACCCACCAGGCGCGACGATGTGGCCTATGTGCTCCATCGCTATGACGAGAAGCTGGGCCGCACCGTCTGCGTGCTCGCGGATGGCAGTCTCCGCATAACGGTGGAGCGCTCGGAGTACCGGAAGAAGTCGCCTCTCGGCTACCTGTGGTGGCGCTTCGACCGCCCCGGCGACGGTCTTCAGGTCGTGTACGCCACTGCGCCGGACCCGACGGTGCTTGCGGCGGTTCACGCGGCCTGGGAGGCCGCTGAAGACCGAAGCGTTGGCCGCCGGAACGCACTGGCCGGCGCGATAGGACGTCCTCAGTCGCGCGAATAGCATTCCCGTACGCCGGGCCCTGCCTGTCGTTGCGGTGTGCGACCACGAGACCATGGAGCAGATAGGCGAGGCCCTGCATCACGTACTAGCCCTGAGTTGAAAGGAGCCGCATGCCGCCCAAGAACAGCCCGCCGCCGCTCGTCTACCAGCTCAAGGTGACGCTGAAGGGTGCCAAGCCTCCGATCTGGCGCCGGCTCCTGGTGACCGACGACATCAGCCTGCGCCGACTGCATAACATCCTCCAGGTCGCCTGCGGCTGGTCCAACAGCCACCTGCACGAATTCTCGATGGGGCGCTCGCGGTACGGCCGCACCGACCCCGAGTGGCCCACCGACATGAAGAGCGACACGGCCAAGCGGCTCAGCAGCCTGCATCTGGCTGAGAAGAGCAAGCTGGAGTACGTCTACGACTTTGGCGATTGGTGGGAGCACGCCATCCTGGTGGAGGCGATCCGCCCGCGCAAGGAAGGTGAGGTGCTGCCCATATGCCTGACCGGCCGGCGGGCTTTCCCCCCCGAGGACTTCGGAGGAGTCTGGGCGTATATGGATCTCCTTGCCGTGCTTGCGGACCCCAGCGATTCCGAGTACGAGGACAAGAAGGAGTGGGTCGGGCCCTACTTCGACCCGGAGACCGTCGACCTGCCCTTCGTCAACCAACAGCTGAGATTGGTGGCCAGGGGTCGGCAGCCGGGCATCGGGTGGGATTGACAGTGCTACGTCGCTAACCGCCATCAAGAACACGTCAGGGTTCGGGTCAGGACGCGTGCGACCCCACCACCGGCGAGATCCGCGGCAACACCACCGGCGACGGGTTACTTGCGCCGAACCCTCACTCTCCTTAGGATATCGAGATAGGCAGACGGTCACGCTCGTCTCCGGGGGGCCCACCATGGCCAGCATCAGAAGCCGCGTCCTCTATCGCATCTATAAGCTGCGGACTTCGCCCTTCGACCCCAAGTACTCGATAGAGCAGCAGCGGCTCAACCTGGAGAAGTTGGCGAAGCGCGCGTCCGTGCCGCGAGAGGTCGCCGTGGAGCGGGTGACAGTGGGCGAACGGCCGGGGGAGTGGCTCCGACCGGCAGTCGCGACGCCCGATCGGGTCGTGCTCTACCTGCACGGGGGCGGGTACTGCGCGGGCTCGTGCGGCACCCACCGCGCTCTGGCCGCCCGCGTCGCGGTTACGTCCAAGGCGCCCGTTCTGCTCCTCGATTATCGGCTTGCACCCGAGAGCCCCTTCCCCGCCGCTCTCGACGACGCGGTCGCGGCCGCCGGCTGGCTGGGCGACCAGGGCATCGAACCGGGAAAGGTTGCGTTCATCGGCGATTCCGCCGGGGGCGGTCTGGCGGTGGCGACGGCGCTCTCGCTGCGCGACGCGGGGAGACCCCTTCCCGCGGCGCTTGTCTGCCTCTCGCCATGGACCGACCTCACCGGGTCCGGGGAGTCCGTCAAGACCTGCGCCCGCCTCGATCCGCTTCTCAAGGCGGATTCCGGGAAGGTCATCGTGCCGGCCTATCTCGGCGACACCGACCCGCGTTCTCCTCTGGTATCGCCGATCTTCGCGGACCTGACCGGACTACCTCCTCTACTCATACAAGTGGGCGATCATGAGATCCTCCTGAGCGATTCGCTCCGGCTCGCCGACGTCGCCCGGGAGGCGGGAGTCGAGGTCAGCGTCGACGTATGGAAGGGGATGTGGCACGTGTGGCAGGCGATGGCCGGTCTCATCCCGGAAGCCCAGCGGGCGATCGACGAGGTCGGAGCGTTCCTCGATGAGCGCCTGAGCCCAGACGAGGCGGGCGTGGGCCAGCGTGGCGGTGCGTGAAGTCAGAGTAAGGCTTGCCTGCCTCCTGGCCGCTTCCCTGCCCGATACCGCCCACTAGGCTATACTGTCCGCCGCATGGCAGAGAAGACGAACCTTCCGGCGACCACCGTCGCCCAGTATCAGGAGCAACTAGGCGAATTCCGCCAGAAGCTCGAGTGGGTAAGGGATTACCTTTGACCCCGCTGAACTCGAACAACGGCTGGCGGCCCTCGAGGAGCAGATGCACGCGCCCGATTTCTGGGACGACCAAGGCATCGCGCAGAAAGTCTCCACGCAGTACAGCCGAGTAAAGCACCGTCACGACCAGTACCAGGAGCTTGCTTCCCTCGTAGAGGATATGGAAGTGCTGCTGGAGCTGGCCGCGGAGGAAGAGCAGGACGAGAGCCTGTCTCCGGAGACCGCCGAGGAGCTGGAGCGGGTCGCAGCCGCCGCAGCCCGTGACCTGGACGCTTTCGAGGAGCAGCGCCTCTTCAACGGCGAGTTAGACTCGGGTGAGGCCATCGTGAGCATCCACCCGGGCGCCGGGGGCACCGAGAGCCAGGACTGGGCCGAGATGCTGCTGCGGATGTACCTGCGCTGGGCGCAACGGCGCGGTTTCGACGTCGAGATCAACGAGGCTACCGAAGGTGACGAGGCCGGTCTGAAGAGCGCCACCTTCACGGTGCACGGCGAGAACGCCTACGGCCTTCTCGCCGCCGAGCGGGGGGTCCACCGGTTGGTGCGGATATCGCCCTTCGACTCGGCCAACCGCCGGCACACCTCTTTCGCGTCGTTCGATGTCACCCCGGTGGTCGACGAGACCGTCGCCATAGACATAGACGAGAAAGACCTCCGCGTTGAGACCTACCGCTCCTCCGGGGCGGGCGGCCAGCACGTCAACAAGACCGACTCCGCGGTGCGCATCACCCACATCCCCACCAGGACCGTGGTGCAGTGTCAGAACGAGCGCTCCCAGATACAGAACCGCGAGACGGCCATGCGCATGCTGCGCGGCAAGCTCCTGCTCTTGGAGTACGAGCGCCGCGAGCAGGAGATGGCCAAGGAGAAGGGCGAGCAGAAGGAGATCGGCTGGGGCAGCCAGATCCGCTCCTACGTGCTGGCGCCCTACACGATGGTCAAGGATCACCGCACGCTGTACGAGAAGGGCAACGTCGAGGCCGTGCTCGACGGCGATCTCGACGGCTTCATCCGCGAGTATCTGCTCCAGCGGACCTCCGGCAAGCTCCGGGGTCAAGGGTGAAGGCTCTTGTCCCTTTCAAGGGATTCGCCCCTGCTGTAGAGAATATTGTTTGGGCGTCCGCCGTCCGCGCTGATGGGCGCATGTCGAAGGGCGGGCGCGCGAAGGAGGTCGCAAGACACACGTGATCAAGTTCGAAGATGTCACCAAGATCTATCCTCCAGACACCATCGGCCTCGAGTCGGTCAGCCTCCACATCGAGAAGGGCGAGTTCGTCTTCCTGGTGGGGGCCTCCGGTTCGGGTAAATCCACCTTCATCCGGCTGCTCATCAAAGAGCTCGAGCCGGACCGCGGCCGCATCACCGTCGGCGGGCGCGATCTCAGCACCCTCAGGCGCTGGAAGGTGCCCTACCTGCGGCGCAACATCGGCTGCGTGTTCCAGGACTTCAAGCTCCTGCCCAACAAGTCGGTGTTCGACAACGTACTCTACGCCCTGCAGGTGACCGGCAACGCCGGCGGGGCCTCGCGCCGCAAGGTCACCGAGATCCTCGGCTTGGTCGGCCTGGGCCACAAGACGGCCAACTATCCGGATGAGCTGTCGGGCGGCGAGCAGCAGCGGGTCTCGATCGCCCGGGCCTTTGTGAATCACCCGCCGCTGCTGATCGCCGACGAGCCCACGGGCAACCTCGACCCGGACACCTCCGCCGGTATCATGCAGCTGCTCTACCGCATCAACAAGACGGGCACGACCGTGGTCATGGCGACGCACGACCGCGAGATGGTCGACCGGATGCGCCGCCGCGTCATAGCCCTCGAGCAAGGACAGGTCATCCGCGACCAGAAGCGGGGCGGCTATGGCGAAGATTAGTTTCTTCTTCGGCGAGGCCTTCCGGTCCCTCTGGCGCAACTACTTCATGACCATCGCGGCCGTGGTGACGGTGCTCCTCACCATGTTCGTACTGGGGGTCGTGATGGTGTTCGTCTGGAACATCAACGCGGTGCTCAAGGATGTCGAGCAGAAGGTCGAGATCACCGTTTTCCTCAAGGATTCGGCCACGGCCTCAGACATCGAGACGATCCAAAAAGAGATCCTCGGCATGCCCGAGGTCAAGGACTCGCAGTTCGTCAGCAAGGAGCAGGCCCTCGAGCGCCTCAAGGCGGATCTGAAGGAGCACCAGGACATCCTCAAGGACCTGCCCTCCAACCCCTTGCCGGCGTCGTTCGAGGTCTCATTGAAAGACCCGCAGCAGGCTTCGCTTGTGGCCGCCCGCTTCGAGGGGCGGTCGATCGTGGACGAGGTGCGGTTCGGCAAGGAGATCGCCGAGCGTATCTTCCGGGTGACCTCGGTCATCCGCAACGTCTCCCTGGTCTTCATATTGCTGCTGGGCGGGGTCGCCGTGCTTCTCATCTCGAACACCATCCGCCTCTCGATCTACGCTCGACGCCGGGAGGTCGAGATCATGAAGCTCGTGGGAGCGACGAACTGGTTCATCCGCTGGCCCTTCGTCATCGAGGGGCTGACCGTCGGCTTGAGCGGCGCCATCCTGGCTGTGGTGATGGTCGTGCTGGGCACCAATTTCGTCATCGACCGGATCCGTGAGAACCTGCTGTTCCTGAGCGTGCCCTTCGACGCGCTGCCTCTCTGGCAGCTCGGGCTGGTCATCTTGGGTGTTGGGGCTGCCATCGGCGCCATCGGGTCCGGCCTCGGGCTGCGCCGGTTCCTCAACGTGTAGGACTCTGGAGATGAGCGCCAAACGGCTGGTGGTGGCGTTCGTCGCGGCGGTCCTGGGGCTGTTCCTTGCCCTCGCACTCCCGTCGAACGGCGACTTCGGTCCTCAGCCGGCTCTCGCTCAGAACCGGGCCCAGCTCTCGGAGAGCCTTCAGCAGAAGCGCGATCAGCTGCAGAAAGCCCGCGAGGCCATCAAAAGGGCGGACGCGGTGCGCAAGGCGGCCTTGGGCGATATCGCCGTCCTCGACCAGCACATCGACTCGCTCGAAGGAGAGCTCGACAAAGCCACCCGCAGGCGGGACGACGCGGTGGCCACCCTGGAATCCACGCGGACGAAGCTCGGACGGATCTCCAAGGACCTCACGGACACGCGTAGGAGGCTCCAGAGGACCGAGGCCGATCTGCAGAAAGCGCAAGCGACCCTTGATCATCGAGCGGTCAACATCTACAAGTCGGGCAGGCTCGGGTACATCGAGGTGTTGCTCAATGCGCACCGGCTCACGGAGTTCGTCACCCGGGTGCGGCTGTTCAGCTTGATCGTGCAGCAGGACACCGACGTGGTCGAGCAGGTCGACAAGCTGCGCCGGCGGGTCACCGTGCAGAAGCAGACCCTGGAAGACCAACAGGTGCAGGTCGCGGCCCTCGAGAAGCAGCAGGCCGAGCGCAAGGCTGAGCTCGAATCCGTGGTGGCCGAGCGGCAGGGTCGGATGGACGACCTGGACGCGGCCCGTGACGGCAAGCGGGTCCTCTTGGCGAAGGCTGAGAAGGACAAGGCGTCGTGGGAGAAGCAGGAAGACACCCTGCTTGCCGAGTCTGACCGTATCGCGTCAGATCTGCGCGCTCTGAGCCAGGCAGGTCGTGGCAGCGGCGGGCCGGTCGTGGTCGGCACCGGTCAGTTCACCCGCCCCGTGAGCGGCGCGATCAGCTCGCCGTTCGGTTGGCGCATGCACCCCATATTCCACGTGCGCAGGATGCATACCGGGGTCGACATGCGGGCAGGCATGGGCACGCCCATCCACGCCGCGGACAACGGCACGGTCGTTCAGGCGGGGTGGCGCGGCGGGTACGGAAAGACCGTGGTCATCTCGCACGGCAACGGGCTGAGCACTCTGTACGCGCATCAGTCCCAGATCCTGGTGAGCGTCGGGCAGACAGTACACAAAGGTGAGGTCATCGGTGAGGTCGGCAGCACCGGCTTCTCCACCGGGCCCCACCTCCATTTCGAGGTGCGCGTGAACGGCAGCCCCGTCGACCCGGCCGGCTACCTCTGATGCCGGTGCGAGGC
>JAJZQZ010000125.1 GCA_021802965.1 Actinomycetes bacterium | reverse complement strand
CCGTTCACGTGTCATTTGTGGCCTATGACGACGGCACCGAATCGAGCAAGTGTCTCGATGGCCGTCGGGTGGGTCAGATCAACGCCAACTTGACCGCGGGGGTTGATCTCGGTCGGGCCCTACGGCTCCCGGAGAATTCCGGGATCTGCTTTGTAGCCGACGTAAAGGGCGGAGCATTTGATGTAACCGAAGAAGTGGCCATGGCGATGCTTGCCAGCCCGAATCCTGACGGGCGCAGAAACGCGGATGTCGTCCGGCCGTGGGTAAATGGGCTCGACATCACCCGTCGGCCGCGCCACATGTGGATCGTTGACTTCGGCGTTGACATGCCTGAGGCTGAGGCTGCCCTTTACGAACAACCGTTCGAGTACGTCAGTCGCCATGTCCGGTCCAAACGAGTCGTGAACCGTCGAAAGACCTACGCCGCGAAATGGTGGCTCCACGTCGAACCAGGCTCAGGCATGCGCAAAGCTCTCGCCGGTTTGGACCGGTTCATCGCGACACCCACGCTGACGAAGTATCGTCTGTTCGTGTGGCTGCCGAAGGAAACCCTCGCGGACCACCAGCTGATCGTCTTCGCCCGCGACGACGACTACTTCTTCGGCGTGCTGCACTCCTCTGTGCACGAGCTGTGGGCCCGCGGACTGGGGACGCAGCTCCGCGAAGTCGAGAGTGGCTTCCGGTACACGCCCACGACCACCTTCGAGACCTTCCCGTTCCCCCATCCGGCGGATGACATCCGCGACGAGATCGCGGCGGCGGCGAAGAGGCTCGACGAGCTGCGGAACGGCTGGCTCGACCCGCCGGGCATGGCGGAGGCCGACCTGCGCAAACGCACGCTCACCAATCTGTACAATGCCCGGCCGTCGTGGCTGGCGCTCGCGCACGAGCGGCTCGACCAAGCGGTGCACGCGGCTTACGGGTGGCCGTACCCGTTGGAAGCGGAGGAAGTGCTGGCGCGGCTGGTGGAGCTGAATCTGAACCGAGCCGGGCGCGGCGGGCGGGGAGGCTGGTGAAGAATCGAAGTCTTGGCCCCCAGAACGCACTGGACGGCGCGATACGGCGTTCTTGGTCGCGCGAATCGCGCTGCTATTCTCGCTTCCTGCGTCCTTGTCTCGCGCTCGCCCAGCGCGCCCTCGCGGCGAGGCGTCACCTCTTCAACAGCCTGGTAGCGGGTACGCCAAAAGGCCGATAGACCACCGGCGGCGCTTCATCTGCTCTCGCGCAGTGCATTGGCGGGAGGAGACGCATGCGCGGATATTCGGGGATCAGCCGGTGGCGGAGACTGAGGAGGATCCGAGACCGGATTGACCTTCTGGTAGCATGGTGCTACTTCATGCTCGCAAGGGCGCGATGATGAGCCCGCAAGGGAGCCGCTACGATCCGGCGGAGGTAGCGGGACTCGCCCACGGGCGTCGCATAGTGGCCACACTGCGCGTCGCCAACTGGTTGATAGACCACGGATATGACGCGGCGGACACGCTGTGCGACGTTCTTGGTGCGCTTGGGGAGCGTGGGCGTTGGATCGGTTCATGCGACCTGCAAAACGGCGCTGTGGCGGACGAATATGTGGTCGGTCTCGAGGAGGATTGGTGCGTCAAGTTCTGGGTGGACGGCGTGAATGAAGTGGTGAACGTGTGGTCGTGCTGTTGGGACGGCTCTGTCCACTAGAGAGGAGGTCGGAGGGTGTATCCAGAGCTATGCGCTGAGTGTGGCGGCAGAGTCGAGATTTCGACCGATGCCATGGTCGTCGAAGTCCGTGGCGACGCGGTTGTCACCCCCGGGATCGAGCACGGGCGTTGCACGGTGTGCGGCGAGGAGTACCTCACTCTCGACGGGGTCGAGCGGCTGCAGCGGGCGGCCATACGCCGCTCCAAGCAGGTGCGGGGTCTACTCTCCCCTGAGGAAATCAAGGACGTGAGGCTCTCGCTTGACTTGACCCAGGCCGAGTTCGAGCGCCTGCTGGGAGTGGGTCCGAAGACCGTCGTCCGGTGGGAGAAAGGGACGGTCTACCAGAGTGCGACGGCCGATCGGCTGATGCGTCTCATCCGAACACTGCCCGAGGTCCGGTGCGTGTTGGAGACGGTCGCATCGGGCTTACAGCCCGTGGCCCCGGGCACTCAGGGGGCGGCGACCCTTCCCTGAGGCACTCCGGCGGGGCCGTATCTACCGTGCCGCTGCCACTCCCAGCCTGCAGCCCAGCGGCTTAGCGCCCGAGAGTGCGGGGAAGGCAGACGTGCACGTCGAGTGCGGGCGGCGTACATGGCGCCAACACATCGCAGGCTTGACGCGGGTGACAATCATGTACATAATAGAGTACACGATAGGGGGATGCCATGAGATTCGTCAGCGTGCGCGACCTTCGAGGCAAATCCGCAGAGGTCTGGAGGGACCTACCGGGCGAGCGTGAGATGGTCATCACGAGCAACGGCCGGCCCATCGCTATTCTCGCTTCGGTCAATGAGTCCAACCTGGAGGAATCGCTCGCCGCGTTCCGTCAGTCTCGGGCGGTCGATGCCGTGGCGGCGTTGCAGCGCGCGTCGGTCGTGAGGGGGACGGACAAGCTCTCGATGGACGACATCGAGGCGGAGGTCGCCGGGGTGCGCAGGCAGCGCACCGGGTGAGGATCGTTCTCGATACGAACGTACTGGTCGCCGGACTGCTGTCCCCATTCGGCACTCCCGGCGAGATCGTGCGCATGGTCTCGTCTGGTGAGCTGACGCTGTGCCTCGACGCCCGCGTCCTATCCGAGTACGCGGAGGTGCTTCGTCGCCCGAAGTTCGGCTTTGATGAAGACGCGGTCGCCGCGCTGCTCGACTATGTGGAGTATCGAGGTCTCGTGGTTGCGTCGTCTCCTTTGCCGACGGCACTTCCGGACACTGACGACGAGCCGTTCCTGGAGATCGCGCTTGCGTGCGACGCCGAGTACGTGGTCACCGGGAATCGCGCTCATTTCCCGGAAGCGTTGTGTAGCGGGGCGACCGTCGTCTCTCCCGCTGAGTTCGTGGCGGCGTATCGCGGGAGGCCGGCCTAGGAGGCTGTCGAAAAACGAAGTCCCGGCGGCCGAGCCGTACTGGGAGGCGCCATACGTCGTCCTCAGTCATGCGAATAGCCTGCTAGAGCGAGAGGGCGGGATTTGACGGCCTAGCGCAGTCCAAAGGACCACGTCGAGCGGGTACGCCGAAAGTAGAATAGCCGGAAGTCCGAAGCGAGGAATATGCTCGCGGGAACAATCGGCGGGGGAGGTCGGATGGGAACGCAAGCGATAGACGCACCTCCACAGTCGGATCCGTCGGGACACATCGGCGAGGTATCTACACGATTCCTCGCGCTGCCTTCATAGTGCGGGCGAAACCCGGTTCCGTTCGTCGGTGGATTCGCGGTTACCAGCGGTATGAGGCGCGCCTGACCCCGATCTTGGACGCTGACTACCGGTCTGACACGGGCACCGCAGCTGTATCCTTCCTGGAGCTGGTGGAGCTTCTTACGACCGCGATCGGTCACGACACCGCGACGCCCCTGGCGGTGCTCTCCGAGTAGGAGTCGTCCACCAAGGGCAGAAGGATCACAAACGTGGTCCCAAGGTTTGGGGAACTCTGCGCCTCCACGCGGCCTCCATGGGCCGCGACCAGTGCCCGAACGATGCTGAGGCCGAGGCCGTGCCCGCCATGGCCGCGAGCTTTCTTCGAGTAGAAGCGATCGAACACCCGCTCCAGGTCGGCCGCCGGTATCCCCTCCCCGTCGTCTCGCACCCAGATCTTCGCCCGGCTCCCTTCCTGGCGCGCCCCCAGCCCTATGCTTCCCCCAGCCTTCGTATGCTCCACCGCGTTCGCCATCAGGTTCAGGAGAACCTGGGTCAGGCGATCGGCGTCCGCCCGAACGGTCAGCCGCGGTACGGGCTCGAGGCTCCACTCTCGCTCGCCGAGGTGGACGGCATGCGCGAAGAGCTGCTCGAGGAACTCGTCCAAGCGCAGAGGTTCCAAGACGAGGAAATCCCGTTCGCCGGACTTCGCAAGCATGAGAAGCCCCGAGACCAGCCGGTTCATGCGGTCGATCTCCTCCGCTACCACCTGGTGGGTGTCGCGACACATGTCGGGCGTCACGTCCCCCATGGCATCGAGTACTTCGAGCTGACCCTTGACGATGGAGAGGGGCGTGCGCAGCTCGTGCGAGGCATCGTAGAGAAACTGTTGCTGCTCCTTGAAGGAGCGTTCCACCCGGTCGAGCATCGTGTTCAGGGTGGCCGCCAAGTGCCCGATCTCGTCGGGCGGGCCCGTGTAGGCGACGCGCTGGGATGGGTCGTCGCGCGAGAACTGCGCCGCGGTCTCGGTGATGGACTCCACCGGGCGGAAGGCGCGTCCGAGCACCACCCAGGTTCCGCCGGCCGAGCCCAGGAGGGCGAGGAGCCCAAGAGCGGCGAAGATGACAGCGAAGTCCCGCAGGTGGCCCATCACCTGATCCATCGGAGCCGCCACCACCAGCACACCCAGGCGAGCACCTCCCTGCGCGATAGGGACGACGGCCGCTCGGTAGGCATCACCGGCGGGCGATCGGATGGTCTGGGGGGCGGCGAAGCCGGGGCCCCCTTGCAGGACCCCTCTTGTGGCAGTGAACTCCTCGAGCGGCACATTCGAGTTGGACACCACGCTGTTGGCGCCGGACCAGACGAGCAGCAGATAGCCCAGGCTGCGAAGCTCGTCGGATTCGCCCGACGCAAGATACTCACCGCTCAGGTTGCGTAGGTCCTCCTCGCTGGTCGCGTTGTCCACGGCCTTCGCGAAGACCGTCACCTGGAAGGCGATCTCGCGGTCGATGGGCCGCACCAGCCACGAGCGCATGAAGAGAAGCGTGAGACCGATGCCCGCGAGCACCACCACCGCGACCACCGCCGAATACCAGATGGTCAGCCGGAGTCGCAGACTCAGGCTACTCATGGCGAAGCCGGTACCCGCCTCCCCGCACGGTCTCTATCAGGGAGTCCTCGTCCGGCCGGTCGAGCTTGTGGCGGAGATAGCCCACATACACTTCGACGACGTTGCTCCCGGGGTCGAAATCATACTGCCACACCCCGTTGAGGAGCTGGGCTTTACTCAGCACCTGATGGGGATGGCGAAGGAAGAACTCGAGAACGGCGAACTCCTTGGGCGTGAGCCGGACGGCCTGGTCGCCCCGACGCACGGTCCGCTGCCGCAGATCCATGGTGACGTCGCCTGCGTTCAGCACGAACGACGATTGTGCGGACTGGGAGCGCAGCTGCGAGCGTACGCGGGCCACGAGCTCCGTGAAAGCGAATGGTTTTGGCAGGTAGTCGTTCGCCCCCAGATCGAGGCCTCTCACCCGGTCCTCGACCTCGCCCCGGGCGGTCAGCATGATGATGGGAACATCTGTGCGCTCCCGCCGGATCTCGCTGAGCACGGAGAAACCGTCGATATCCGGGAGGCCCACGTCGAGGAGGACGAGGTCCACGCGGGGCTGGACGGCCAGATTGTACCCTTCCGCGCCGGTCGAAGCGGTCTCGACCCGATAGCCGGCGGACTCCAGGCCCTTGGTCAGAAAGGCGGCGAAGTGCGGCTCGTCGTCGACGACCAGGATGCTCACCGGCGTTCGGCTCTGCCGTCTATCACCAGCAGTCGGGATACGTAGCACCACCCCCACCGGCGGAAGGCGCCCCACGATTCGTGTCGCAATCCCAGCCGCGGATGGGCGTTACCACCTGGCGGGTCGCCGAGGAAGGCGGGGATTGCGGGCCTGAAGGCGCCGGGGACGTGGGCGACGCGGTAGCCGTGGTGCCGGGCGACGCGGTAGCCGTGGTGCCGGGCGACGCGGGAGCTGTGGTGCCGGGCGACGCGGGAGCCGTGGTGCCGGGCGACGCATGAGCTGTGGTGTCGGGCGGCACCGTGGCCCTCGGTGAGATCGATCCGGGGGTTGTCGCCGCGGTTGTGGTCCGTGGGGAAGTGGGCGTGCCCGCCGCGGGGTCCGCGGCCTGCGTTGTCACCATGGGCGTCATGGTGGTCCCAGACGCCGCGGTCACAGTGGACGGCATGGGCGCCCCGGTCTCGGTGGTCGCGGTGACGGCCGGCCCGGAGAGGCTGATGGCGGCGGGCAACGCTACCACCGATTGCGCCCTGGTGGCGCCGTAGTAGTAGGCGGCAGTAAGCGCCAGGGCGCCGACGAAGGCGAGAGTGCCAAGCCTTATGGCGGTATGTCGGTTACTCTTCAGCATATGGGCACCTCGCCCTTGTCGGTGATGTTCCTCGCAACGTGCGGCCTGGATTCGCACTCGTGCATCGCGCCCTGGCGGCGAGCCGTCACTTCTTCAACAGCCTGTTAGCGTGCTGCAAACGGCGCCAGACCGCCGCATCTCCAGAGCATGGCCGCAGCCTGTGCGCGGCTTACCTCGTCATCGGGACCGAACATGCCACTACGGTAACCCGAGACGATGCCTTGCTGCCACAACTGGTGAATGTAGCCACAGGCCCACGTGCCCGCCAGGTCGGGAAACTGCACGGGACCGGTCCAATCGTCGGGAAGTCCGAGGGCGCGGGCGACGAACGCGGCGCATTGCGCTCTCGTGATGAGCTGGTCGGGGCCGAAGGTGCCGTCCGGGTACCCCTGCATGATACCCCTTTGGGACATGGCGGCGATCCAACCCTCGGCCCACGTGCCTCGGACATCGGGGAAGGGTGCCTGGCCGCCCGGCTGTACGCCCATCATGCGGCCCATCATGGCGGCGAACTGGGCTCGGGAGATGGAGAGGTCGCCCCGGAAGGTGCCGTCGGCGAAGCCGCCGATGACGCCGCGGCCGGCGAGATCGGTCACCGCGGGGCCGTACCAGCACCCCATGGGAACGTCGGTGAAGTCGCCGGGACTGCCGGCCGGAGCATCGCCCGGGGGTGGAGTCGACGGAGCGCCCGGGGGGGTCGTAACCGTCGGGAAGGTCGTAACCGTCGCCGGCTGGTACCAGCGATGCGCGGCGTCATCCCAGCACCAGCCCGGGCCGGGACTCGGAGGGATGGTGCTCACCGTCGTCGGTGTGGTTCCCGGATTCGTGGTCGTCGTAGGCGGGACCCACGCACCGGAGCGATCATCCCAGCACCAGCCCGGGCCCGGGGCGGGAGAAGTGGGGCCTCCCGAGGGGGTGGTCGTCGAGCTCCCCATCATGTCGTGACCCATGCCAGATGAGTGGGGGTAGGCGGACGCGACTCCACCGGCAAGGGCCAGCAACCCGACCACTGCGAGCACCAGCACCAACGCTCTTCTCTTTCGATTCATACTTACGCTCCTCTCCGTTAACCGGCCGATCCGGTGGCTTGCTCTACCTACCGTCATCCTACGGAGCCGGGCGAAGAGAGGGCTAAGGATTAGATGAGAATCCCTTCAGCCTCGTCTCCAGGCTGGGGGTCTGAGAACGCCCCGGCTCGGATCGAGACGACAGGAGCCGCATCCCGTTCAGCGTGACGAGCAGCGACGCTCCCATGTCGGAGAGGATGGCTAACCACAGGGTGAGCCAGCCGGGGAAGACGAGCAACACGGCGATGAGCTTGATCGCGAGCGAGAAGGCGATGTTCTGCTTGATGATCCAGAGGCTCCTCTTGCTCAGGGCCATCGTGAAGGGCAGCTTGGTGAGATCGTCGGCCATGAGGGCGACGTCGGCGGTCTCGAGCGCCGTGTCCGAGCCCGCGCCCCCCATGGCGATCCCCACCGTCGCGGTGGCGAGAGCGGGCGCATCGTTGACGCCGTCGCCGACCATGGCGACGTGACCGTACGTGTCGAGCAGGCGCTTCACCTGGTCGACCTTGTCCTCGGGGAGCAGCTCGGCATAGTACTCGTCGACCCCCGCCTGGGCGGCTATGGCCGCCGCCGTGGGCCTGTTGTCGCCGGTGATCATGATCGTGTGCGTGATCCCGCCGCGCTTGAGCGCCGCCACCGCCGCCGTAGTCTCATCACGCAACCGATCGGCGACGGCGATGATGCCGAGCGCGTCCTCCCCGCGCGCTACGATCATCGCGGTCTTCCCCTGAGATTGAAGGTCGAGGAGTTGGTCTCCCATCGCCGCCAGCACGGGCGAATCCGCGAACAGGCGCATGTTGCCGATCCGGATGGGCATCTCCTCGACGGTGGCGGAAGCTCCGAGACCGGTCAGAGCCCGGAAATCGGAGGCTTCGGTCGTGGCCAGGCCCCGGGCCGCCGCTGCCTGTACGACAGCTTTGGCCAGAGGATGCTCGGAATGCCCTTCAAGCGACGCGGCCAGCGCGAGCAACCTGTCGGGCTCCATGGAGTCCGTGGGAAGCACGTCCGTCACCACCGGGCGACCGGCCGACAGCGTGCCCGTCTTATCGAAGGCGATCGCGCTCAGCGAGCCCATCTGCTCGAGGTGGATGCCGCCCTTGATGAGGACCCCGTGCCGGGCCGCGTTGCTGATGGCGCTCACGATGGCGACCGGCGTAGAGACGACGAGCGCGCACGGGCAGGATACGACGAGCAGGGCGAGACCTCGATAGACCCACGGGCCCCATGGGGCTTGGAAGAAGAGGGGGGGCACCAAGACCAAGGCCCCGGCGAGCGCCAGGACCAGAGGCGTGTAGACGGCCGCGAAACGCTCCACGAACGCCTGCGAGGGGGCCTTGTGGGTCTGCGCCTCCTCGACCAGGTTGACGATCTTGGCGATGGTCGTATCTTTGACGAGCTTGGTGACCTCGACCTTCAAGGCGCCGTCGGTGTTGAGCGTGCCGGCGTAGACGTCATCACCGGGTTTCTTCTCCGCCGGGACCGACTCGCCGGTGATGGAGGCTTCGTCGATAGCGGACACGCCGCTCAGCACCCTGCCGTCCATCGCGAGCTTCTCGCCCGGAGGGACGACGATGATATCTCCGACGCGGATGTCCTCCACCGGCACCTCGCGCAGCCCGCCGGCCGTCTCGACCCGCGCGGTCTTAGGCGCGATGTCCATGAGGTCACGGATCGAGCGCCGCGCACGCCCCATCGTCCAGCCTTCGAGCAACTCGGACGCCGAGTACAGGAAGGCGACCACCGCCCCTTCGCTCCACGCCCCTATCAGTGCGGCTCCAATGACCGCGACCGACATGAGGACGCTCATGTTGAAGTCCAGGCTCGGGAGGGAGCGCGCCGCTTTGCGGAAGTTGCCGAACCCACCGACGACTATCGCGGCGACGAACATCCCGATGGTGACGCCGGAGGGGAGGTGGAGCAGCTCCGCGCCGTATCCGAGCGCGAGAGCTACTCCCGCGACCACCATACGAACCAGTTCCCAGTTGGTCCCTCGCTCGTCCGTCTGTCCGGCGGCCTCCTCGGCCGTCTTGATCGTATAGTTCTCCTTGCGCCCCTCGCGCCGGATGGCTCCCAGGTCGATGTCCCCATCGACTGTGAGCTTCCCGGTCGTCGGGTTTATCTGCGCCCCGGTCACACCGGGGAGGGCGGCGACGTTCTTCTCGAACTTGGCCGCGCAGTCAAGTCAGGTGATGCCCTCCACGCGCAGCACGTAGGTGCCGGCTTTCTTCTCAGACATGCTTCTCTCCTTCGTCTAGGTCTATTTCGGGGGAGGCCGCGCCCCGGGCGAGCGCATAGCTGAGAGCCGCGTCGACCACCGGGACGATGTCATGGGCGGCGAGCGAGTAGTAGACCAGGCGTCCGTCTTTACGGTACGAGGCCAGCCCCATCCGGTAGAGCAACCGGAGATGGTAGGACGCCACCGCTTTGCTCACGCCCACTACCGCCGCCACGTCACACACGCACATCTCGGCTTGGCTGAGCGCGTAGAGGACCATGAGTCGGGTGTCATCGGCGAGGGCGGAGAGAAGCTCACCGGCTCCGCGCATCCCCGCGACTGGGCTCTTCACTCTGCTTACCACGTCGGCGTGAACGCAGTCGACCTGGCAGACCGGGCTCACTCGGGGGCTCGTCTCGGCTCTCACTGCGCCCCCTCCGGCAAGGACAATAGTCAAACGTAAACTTGTCTATCGGACGATACGCTACTCGACTGCGGCAATCAAGGCTCTACGGTGACAATCAAGAGAGTGACCGCCACGGTCGTTGGAGGCAGAGTAGGGTCGTCCGCGAAGGCCGGGTCCCTCTGTCCGTCCAGCCGTTCGGCCTGCATTGAACAACTACTACGGTACGTAGTATCATATCCGCTGTTCAGTAGATCCGTGCGCTCTCCGCCGGGAGGGATGGGTGTCTTTTTGGGACCCTTCAGTATGCCCATGATTCCGCTCGGCTGCTCCACGCAAGCGTGGGGTAGACAGTCCAAAGGAGGAGACTGAG
>JAJZQZ010000124.1 GCA_021802965.1 Actinomycetes bacterium | reverse complement strand
CTCGACAAGAAGAAGGACGAATGAGTGACCTGGGCGGTGGGGGAGGTCTTCTCTCTCGATGTGATCCTCTTCGAGGTTTGCTGCCCGAGAGTGAGCGCTCCCAACTGTCCGTCGGCGGCCCGGAATTGCCTCCCGTCATGCAAGCGCCGAGGCGCTGCAGTGGAGGAGTAGCGCGAACCGGACAATGCGCGTTGGGACCAGTGGCAGGCGGCCGAATGTGAAGGGGGTATGTACGTGTCCAGACTGAATGTCTTCGCAGATGGCAGTTGGCTGTTCAAGGCCTGCGGGCCCGAGAAGGCACTGGCTGGCGCAACAGAGTGGCCCAGCAAGTCATTTCGGCTGGATTTCGCGAAGCTGAACAATGCCCTGCTGTCTCATGCGAAGTCCCACAGAGCGTGCTGCGACGAACTCGGCGATCTCTACATTTCCACGTCAATCTTTGCGCTTCCTGACGACTTCGACGAATGGCCGACGGAGTATGACAGTGTTACAAGCGATGACATCGATCGCACCCGACGCAATGTCGAAAGTCGGCAGTCTTTCGTAGACGGAGCCGTCGGCGCAGGGTATCGAGATGATGCTGTGTACCGCCCGCGCATGAAGGGTTGGATTTTAGATCAGCTACGTGTCGGCCGGTATCACGAGAAGCAGGTTGACGCGACTGTGGTCGCACTGCTTGTCCGGTCAGCGATCACTGGTCCGAACGACGTGCATGTCGTCATTACCGGCGACGCTGACGTGTTGCCAGCGATTAGAGTTGCGTATCCAGAGTACTCCCGCAATGTCTTCGTAGCGACGACCCATCCGGACGAACTGCTGGCAGAGCGTAGACAGACGTCGTTCTCGCTCAGCAACTTCGATTTCGAGATACCGCCGTATTACCTGCAGGATCACGCAGCTGAAGTTCTGGATGGGGCGAACGTGTATACTTGCGCACATTGCCACAAGATTTTTGCGCGGCCCAATGCCATACCTGTTACAGCGCGTCCGTGCTGCAAGCCGTGTCACGAGAAGAGAACGTAACAAGGCCTGTCAAAACTCTCCACGTGGGAGCGTTGGATCGGGTGCCGGCACTGCAGTGAAGAGTGTGCCCCGCGGCTCCTGATGGCTCAGACCGTACCTCTAAGAGCGTGATACGTGGTGATACTCCCTGATGCGCCATGAACAGCCGGAGACCGGCTCCTAAACCTCTTCTGTACAACCCGCAGACAGCCCTTGAGCTAGGCCGGTCTCTTGCTTCCGATAGCGCCAATTTCCGGGTCCATCCGGAGAGCGGCGAGCGGTCAGCCGGGCGACATTTTCTGCAAACATTTTGCAAACGCACCGCGGAAAATGGACAACCACCGCGCAAGATGACGGTCCGAACAATACGGCATTTTGCAGGTAAAAAGTCAGGGCCCGCAACCCGCGTTCACCGCGGGAAACGGGCCCCGACGCTCTTTTTATCCGATGGTCGATGGTTCGAGTCCATCACGGCTCATTAGAACCCCCCGCAAAGCGGGGTTTACCGTTGGGATGAATCGGCTCGATCTGGTTCATTCGTCCACCGACCGACCTGAGATAGCCCCGGCTCGACTTCTAGGAGGAGGCATCAGCTTGAAGCCCATGCGACGTCAGTTCCAACCACGCCGCTGGAAAGCCGATCTGCCGCTTCCATCGGCTATCGTCGGGGTTCTGCTCTTCACCTTGCTCTTGCTGTCGGCTTGCTCCTCTAGCAACGGCAACGGCGCCACTGTGACCACCGTCACCAGCGGAGGCTTGGGTCAGTCCGGCGGGGCGACCAGCGGCAGCAGCGCGCAAGTCGGAGGTCCCGGGCCCGGAGGGGTGGGGACCGTGGTCGCCGGCGCGGGCGGATCGGGCACATACGTCGACATCACCGCCGACGAGCTCGCCACTATGCTCAAGAACAAGGATTTCCTCTTCATCAATGTCCACATCCCCTACGCTGGGGAGATCGAACAGACCGACCTCTTTCTGCCCTATGACAAGGCCGCTCAGCAACTGGACCAGCTCCCGGCGGACAAGAATGCCAAGATCGTCGTCTATTGCCGCAGCGATCGGATGAGCCGCATCTCGGTGGACCAATGGGTCAAGGCCGGTTACACGAACCTCTACAACCTGGACGGCGGATTCGAGGCCTGGGAAGCAGCCGGCTACAAGCTCTTGCACAAGTAGACCAGCGGCCTCGTTTGCTCATTCGGCGCGACCGGCCATCCCGGTGAAGCCACGCCCTGTTGATAGACTACGGGGAAGACGGGGAGAGCAAGCTGGGGTCTCCGGGAGGCAGAGCCATGACGACGTATCGGGAACTGACCTGGCGGAAAGAGGGACCTTGCGCGGTCGTGCGCGTCCAGGGAGACGCGAGTGGCGCCGGGTGGACCGCCAGGGTGGCGAACGAGCTGGAAGACCTGAGCGCCGAGATCAACTGGGACGAGGACACGCGGGTCGTCGTCCTTGCCTACCCGGGGAACGCTTTTCAGTCGGGGGTCGCAGACGGGGGCCCATGGGGGGAACCTGACCCCGGGTCGGTCGTCGCGCCGGTGGCGCAGATCAGGCAGCCGGTGATCGCGGCCGTCGAGGGCGACGCCATGGGGCTCGGGCTTGAATTGGCCCTGGCCTGCGACATCAGGCTCGCCACGGAGGGGGCTCATTTCGGGCTTCCCCAGGTCGCCGAAGGACTGATCCCGTCCGCCGGGGGGACGCAGAGGCTGCCGCGGCTGATCGGTCAGAGCCGGGCTTTGGACATGATCCTGACGGGCAAGACGGTCGATTCCGCCGAGGCCCTGCGGATCGGGCTGGTGAACCGGGTGGTCCCGGCGACCCGACTCATGGAGGTGGCGACGGGGCTGGCGCAGGAGATGGGTGCGAGATCGCCCCTGTCGATGAGCTACGTCAAGGAAGCCCTCTACGGGGGACTGGACATGACGATCGACCAGGGGATGCGCCTGGAGCTGGATCTCTACCTGCTTCTCTTCTCGACCCAGGACCGCATCGAGGGCATCACCGCCTTCAACGAGAAGCGAAAGCCGGAATTCCAGGGGAGATAGAAGAAGCGGATGGATGGGTTCGAAACGATCATCTACGAGCGGGTCGGCAACATCGCATACGTGACCCTGAACCGGCCGCGGGTGCTGAACGTCTACAGCGTGCAGATGCGGGACGATCTGTACGAGGTCCTCAATGGCGTCAAGGTGGATGAAGAGATCCGGGCCGTGATACTCAAGGGTGCCGGGGAGAAGGCGTTCTGCGCGGGCGCCGATCTGTCCGAGTTCCTCACCGCCCCATCCGTAGTCAAGGCACGACAGATACGGCTGCTGAGGGATCTGTGGGGACTCCTGCGCAGCATGCCCCAGCCGCTCATCGCCGCGCTCCACGGATACGTGTTCGGCTCGGGGATGGAGATCGCGCTCTTTTGCGACATCCGCATCGCCGCCGATGACGTGATCTTCGGCCTGCCCGAGATGGGCCTCGGCATCATACCCGGGGCCGGTGGGACCCAGACCCTGCCGCGGGTCATCGGCCTGTCCAGGTCCCTTGACATGCTCCTCACCAATCGCCGGATGGGGGCCCACGAGGCCCTCGACTGCGGCCTCGTGAGCAGGCTAGTGTCCGGGGACAGACTGCTCGAGACGGCGGAGGAAGTGGCGCGACAGATCGCGTCATACAGTGCGGCGGCGGTGCGAAACGCCAAGCAGGCCGTGCTACAGGGAGTCGACATGACCCTGCAACAGGGGATGGAGCTGGAGCGCAGGTTCTCGGTGAACACCAGGGTATCGGGGGATCAGGCGGCGACCGACAACGGATGATCCGGAGGAGTCGGCGGTCTTCGACAAGACGCGGGATAGTCTCGAACACGAGGTAGCGGGCGCGGGGACCGAAGGGCCCGGGAGCCAGGGTCTACTCCAGGGGCTCCAGGTTCTCGATCTCGCGGACGAGACAGCCGCTTTTTGCTCCAAGGTCCTTGCCGACCTGGGCGCCACGGTCATCAAGGTGGAAAGGCCGGGCGGAGGCAGCATACGGCGGCCGGGGTCTTCAGCCGCGAGCGGCGCCGCCAAGCGGGCCGATCCCTTCTCTGAGTACACCGACGCCAACAAGCTGGGCATCACCCTCGACATCGAGAGCGAGGAAGGAAGACGACTCTTCCTCAGGCTCGTCGCCAAGGCCGACGTAGTCGTAGAGAGCTTCCCCCCGGGTCATCTGGCGACCATCGGTTGCTCCTACGAGGTGATGAGTGGGGCGAACCCGGGCCTTGTCCTGGCCTCGGTGACCGGCTTCGGGCAGACGGGGCCTCGGAGCGGCTACAGATCGTGCGATCTGGTCGCTTGTGCCTTCGGAGGGCAGATGTACGTCACCGGCGAGCCTGCGGCGTCCCCCCTGAGGGCCTACGGCGAGCAGTCGTCCTGTGTCGCTTCCCTCTTCGCGGCGGTGGGGGTCCTTCTGGCGCTGATCAAGAGGAGAAAGACGGGCAAGGGGGAGCACATAGACATCTCGTCCCAGGAGGCGGTCGCCGGCACGCTGGATCACGTCTTGGTCCGCTATCTGTACGACGGGATCGTCCCCAGGCGACAGGGGAGCCTCGCCTGGAACCGCTCCTCGTTCATCCTGCCCTGCAGGGATGGGCACATCCACGTGAGCATCGCCCAACAGTGGGAGACCCTTGTCGAATGGGTGGCCGCCGAGGGCATGGCCGAGGACCTGCGGGAAGAGCGGTGGAACGATGAGGTCTACCGGAGCCGGCACGTGGACCACGTGATGGATGTCTTGCGGCGATGGACGCTCGGCCACGACGTGGAAGAGCTCGTCGAGACCGCGCAGGCCATGCGCTTCCCTTGGGCCGCCGTGGCTCGCCCCGCGGATGTCGCATCCAGCCCGCAGCTTATCGCGCGGGAGTTCTTCCGTGCCGCGGGCCCTGCCGGACCGGGAGGCGGTCCCGCAATGCCGGGGATGCCCTACCGGTTCGACGGCTCTTCTTCGGGTCCGGCAAGACGTGCCCCCCTTCCCGGGGAGGACAATCAGAGGGTCTACCGCGATCATCTGGGCCTTTCCGAGGAAGAGGTCGCACGGCTTGCGCGGTCGGGGATCATCTGATGCTCGACGGCATCCTGAGCGGGATCAGGGTCGTCGACTTGACCTGGGTCCTGGCCGGGCCGTTCGCCACCAGGATCCTTGCTGATTGCGGCGCCGAGGTCATCAAAGTGCAATCCATGAAGACGGCCAAAGGGACCGAGGCCAACCTCAATGGGTACTTCAACACGTGGAACCGCAACAAGCGGAGCATCACCCTGGACATGAGTCGTCCGGAGGCACGGGACCTCATGCTCCGGCTCGCCACTATCAGTGATGTGATGGTCGAGAACTTCTCCCCTCGGGTGATGGCCAACTGGGGGTTGACCTACGAGGAACTGAAGAAGGCGAACGAGACGCTCATCATGGTGAGCATGTCGGCCATGGGTCAGACCGGGCCGTGGAAGGATCGCGTCGCCTTCGCCCCCGCGCTTCACGCGCTGTCCGGCCTCACCTACCTCAGCTCCTATGGCGACGAACAGCCGGTCGGCTTGGGCTACGCCTACGGAGACCACGTGATCGGCCTGTACGGCGCCCTGGCCGTGCTGGCCGCCCTCGAGGACCGGTTCAGGACCGGCCGGGGCCACCACGTCGACCTTTCCGGGTACGAGGCGCTCTGCACGCTCATGGGGCCGGCCATCATGGGCGAGTCGCTGGGCGGAACGCCGGCCCGTCCCCAGGGGAATCGTTCGGACCGTTTCGATGCGTGCCCCTCCGGCTGCTACCCCTGTCGGGGAACGGACAGGTGGTGCGTCATCTCCGTTTCGACGGACGAGGAGTGGGGGGCGCTCTGCCGGGTGCTGGATCGCGTCGACCTGCGCGACGACGAGCGTTTTCGGACCTTGGCCGCACGATGCTCGCACGAGGAGCAACTTGACGACCTGCTACGAGGGTGGACTGCCGAGCAGACGGCGGAGGAGGTCGTCGCCTTCCTCCAGGAGGCCGGTGTGCCCGCCGGGATCGTACAGACCGCGGAGGATCTGGCTCATGATCCGCATCTGCGGGCGCGACGGTATTTCGTTCCCCTCGAGCACCCGGTCCTGGGCCGCACTCTTGCCGACCGGTCGCCGATCCGCTTCGAGGAGGACGAGCCGCTCGACTGGAAGGCGGCGCCGCAGCTGGGCGAGGACAACCGATACGTGTTTCGAGAGCTGCTCGGTCTGACGGAAGAGGAGTTCCTCGGTCACCAGGAGTCCGGGGTTATCTCGTAGCAGGCTGCTGAAAAGTGACGCTTTGCCGCCAGGGCGCGATGGACGCGTGCCGTTACGCCCTTTCCCAGACCACCTGTCCATCGATCATGGTCATGTCCACCCGGATATCCTTGATCTCTTCCTCGGGAACACCGGTCGGATCGCCGCTCAGCAGTACCAGGTCGGCCGGCGTGCCGGGCCGGATCGACCCCGTTCCGGTCTCCGCGCGGATGGCGTGAGCGGCATCGACCGTGAAGAGGCTCAAAGCCTCGAGGGGGCCGATCCGCTCCTTGGAGAGCACGTGTTCTCCGTCTGCGGCTCTCCGGGTGACGGCGGCGTAGATCCCCACCAATGGGTTCGGGGGGACGACCGGGAAATCAGAGCTACCGGCCACCCTGACCCCGTGCTGCTTGAGGGTGGCCACGGGATAGAGGTGCTCCAACTCCTCGCTCGGCACCGTTCGGAGATAGCGTCCGCCGTCGTAGTAAACGAATGCGGGTTGTGTTACCACCGTGATGCCGGCCGAAGCCATCTGCTTCGCCAGTGCCGGGGGACATACGGAGCAGTGCTCGATCCGGTGGCGATGATCGGCTCTCGGGGATGTCTTCAGGGCATGTTCGATGGCGATGCAGGCGGCCGTGACCTGCTTCTCGTCGATGGCGTGGAGGACGGCCTGCTGCCCTGCCTGGTGTATCCGCAGGACCATGTCGTTCAGCTCGAGTTGGCTGGGGCTCAATCGACCCGTGGTCTCGTGGACGATGATCTTCACTCCCGCGACGCGGACATGGCCGTCATCCGCGGAGTCGCCCTCGTCCGCCGCGTCTCCCTGAAATGCCTCCCATCCCAAGACCATGCTCGTTCGCTGGGGCAGGTGGCCTCGCTGCTGCCATGTGCGGAAGAGGTCGCGACGGCTCCAGTCGTTGCGGGAGGAGGCATCGTGGATCGACGTGATGCCGAGAGCGGCCAAGGAAGCGCCGGCCATGCGGATACCTGTCTCAGCCTGGCTGTCCTGGGTCGCGGCGAGGAAGCGGGCAAGGAGCTCGTTCATACCGTGGACCAGTCCGGTGGGTTCGCCGGTGGCCAGGTCTCGGTCGATCAGGCCGTCCGGGGGATCACCGGTCTCCATCGAAATGCCGACCCGTTTCAGGGCTAGGCTGTTCAAGACGTGGGTGTGCCCTGAGCGGTGGGCTATCTTGACCGGATGGACCGGCGATGCGATGTCGAGGTCCCAGCGCGTGGGATGTCGCTTCTCGGCCAGATCGAACTCGTGGTACCCGCGGCCCAGGATCCATGCTCCGGGGGGACGTTCCCGGGCGGCCTGTCGCACCAGATCCTGGATGTCAGAGATGGAAGACGCGTTGGGAGGCCCGGCATCGAGGGTCACCATACTTCGGGCGTATGCCGCCAGGTGACAGTGAGCGTCGATAAAGCCCGGTACCACTGTCCCGCCCCGACAGTCGATGACCGTTTTCTCCGTACAAGCGGGCTTCCTCGGAGGGGGGGCGTCTTGCCCGGATACGGAAGCGACCCTTCCATGCTCGATCCGGATGGTTCTGGCTCGCGGGCATGCCGGATCCATGGTGATGACATCCGCGTTCACGAGCAGAACGTTCGAATGGGCCACTCTACCGACCTCGGCCCCTGCCGAGTCCTGGGAATAGCGCCAACGCGTGGTCGACGCCGCCCACGGTCGGCGATGCGGTCACGAGACGATCTTGAGGATCTCGGGTCCGCTCCTCTGGGGCACAGCGGGAATGCGTTTCGGGTACCCGATGATGACCGGGGCGACGATGCGGTCGGTCTCGGACAAGCCGATGAGATCACGCAGCTCCTCGTCCTCGATGAACCTGCCCAGGCCGATCCAGCAGGTCGCGAGCCCTCGGTCGGAGGCTGAGAGCATGAGATACGCCGCGGCGAGCGCGCAGTCGGTCTCGATCGACCGCAGGTCTTTCGGGCCCGCGATGAATACCAGGCAGGGGGCGTTGTAGTAGACGTTGAAGTCCGGGTCGCGCAGCCTGGCTTCGTATCTGCTGCTCGTGGACCGGGTATCGCGTTCGATCTCCCGCAGAAGGTTCCGTTTGCTCTCATCTGAAAGTCTCTTGATCACCGCTCTATCCGTCACGATGACAAAGCGCCACGGCTGGCCGTTACTGGAACTGGGCGCGAGGCAACTCTCGTTGATGACCTGTATGACGGTGTCCAGCGGGACTTCTTTGTCCTCGTAGTCCCGGACCGATCTGCGTTTGGTCAGAAGTTCCGGATACTCCACCTCGCAAGATCCTCCCTAGTCGCCGAGACGATCCAAAAGCCGACATGGTCGCGATGCTCAGGAGTGGTCCGACAGCATCCCGTGGTCGCGCCCCCATTGTAGACCGTCGCGCGGCGCGGGAGCGGTGGCTCCTTTATGGGCTACAACCCTACGCCCGCCCCTTGCGGGGCGGGCGTAGGGAGGGGGCATCGGTTGAAAGGTCCGGGGAAGCTATGCGTACGGCACCAGCTTCGCGCTCGTGGGGATGGTCGGGTCGAGCGTATTCTCGACACAGGCCCAGTCGACTGGGTACTGCCCCGTTCCTTTGACCCACTGGCCGTTGACGACGACCGTCGGCACCACGTTGGGCACGGGGAAGCTGCCCCACTTCAAGATCCCGATGGGGGTCTCGACCTGCAGCGTCTTGATGGCCTCGGCCACCGCAGTCTTGTTCAAGGGATCGTTGCCGGCGATAAGGGCGGCGTTGGCCACGTCGAACAAAGCGGCGCTCGGTCCGAGCTGCGCGTTCCACTGCTTGCCGCTCGCCTGCTGGTAGCCGTCACAGATCTGCTGAGCGGTGGCTCCGGTCAACGAGGACTTGTACGGGAAGATCGGGGCGAAGTACAGGGCGGAGGCAAGGTTGTAGCCCAGCGACCCGAGAGCCTCGATATCCGAGGGGAAAAGGCCGCTCTTCCCGCTCTGCACGATCTTGGGCTTGTAGCCCAACTGTGCCGATTGCCGCGAGAAGATCGCGAAGTCAGGGGGGATGGCCAGGCTGTTGATGATCTGGCAATCCTCGCTCTTGAACTTGTTGATATGCGTAGAGAAGTCGTTGGTGCCGTTCTCGTAGGCGCCCGGATCGACGACGGTGTAGCCTGCCTTGGTCAGTAGAGGGGCGAAGGAGGCGCGGATGGCGTTGCCGTCGGCGTCGTTGGGCAACAGGACGCCGACCTTCTTGTTCGTGGGCACCTGAGCCCACGTTGCCGTGTAGCTCTTGAAGAACTGTTCTGTGCCGTACGCGAAGTGATAGGTGAACTTGAACGGCGATGGTTGGCCGGGCTTGGCCCCGCGGCCGAAATACCAGGCTTCCCAGGGGGTCGTCGTGGTAACGCAGGGCACGCCGGCGGCCTCGCACGCATCAGCCACAGGGTTGGTGGTCTCTGGTGTCGAAGTGGCCAGCATCAGATCGATCTTGTCGCTGTTTATCAGCTCCTGGGCGAGAGCGGCTCCCTGTGCCGGGTTCGTCTGGCCGTCCTTGTCGATGATCTCGACAGCGTAGGTCTTGCCGCCCACGACGATGCCGGAGGCCCAGGCCTTGCGGGCGGCGTCGAGGACATAGCCGTCGGTCTCACCGAAACTGGCGGCCGGACCGGTACGCGGGCTGATGAAGCCGATCTTGATCGTCCCGGCGCTGCCGGCGGTCGTCGTGGCGGCCGCGGCGGCGGCGGTGGTGGTCGTGCCGGCTCCACCCCCGGCGGTCGTGGTCGTCGTGCCATCACCGCACGCGCTGAGCAACCCGCCGATCATGACACCCCCGGCGCCAAGACCCGCCTTCTTGATCAAGTCCCGCCGGGAAACCTTGGTCGACAGGATATTGTCGATCTCGCCTGACATCGCGCCCCCCAAGAAAGAACGATGGATGATGAGTAATCGAGCACGCTCGATCTGACCCTGATTGGTACCTTAGCCCCTGGGAAGCGCACCTGCTATGGCGGAAAAAGCCGAAATCGAAACGGTCGGTTCGTCCTTTCACGACAGGTTTGTCTCCTCAGGCGGACGACGTACTTGACTCGAGGGCACGGGCGCA
>JAJZQZ010000123.1 GCA_021802965.1 Actinomycetes bacterium | reverse complement strand
CGCGTCACCTTCCGTACGGCTGGATACGGTCGAGCGTGCCATCAGCGAGATCGCGGCGGGCCGGGCAGTCGTCGTGGTGGACGACGCGGACCGTGAGAACGAGGGCGACATCATCTTCGCCGCATCCATGGCGACGCCCGAGCTGATGGCCTTCACGATCCGTCACTCAAGCGGGGTTGTGTGCGTCCCCATGTCTGGAGACCGTCTCAACGCGCTCGACATCGCACTGATGACCCCGGACAACAGCGACCCGATGCGCACCGCGTTCACTGTCACCGTGGACGCACGCGATGGGGTGACAACCGGCATCAGCGCCGCCGACCGGGCACACACCGTACGGCTGCTCGCCGACCCGGACGCACAGCCCACCGACCTCACCCGGCCGGGCCACGTATTCCCGCTGCGGTATCGGGATGGGGGAGTCCTGGTGCGGCGGGGCCACACGGAGGCCGCCGTCGACCTCGCCCGCCTGGCAGGGCTGCCTCCGGTCGGAGTCCTTGTGGAGCTCGTCAACGACGACGGGAGCATGAAGCGCGGGCAGCAGCTGAGGGACTTCGCCGACGAGCATGGGCTTGCCCTGATCTCGATCGAGGCGTTGGTCGTCCATCGTCACCGTCACGAGCGGCTCATCGAGCGGGTCGCGCAGACTCGACTACCGACGCGACACGGCACTTTGACCGCCTATGGGTACCGAAGCACCGTCGACGATGCCGAGCACGTCGCACTGGTGTGTGGCGAGCTCGCCGGCGGAGATCCCCTTCTGACCCGGATCCACTCCGAGTGCCTCACCGGGGACGTGTTCGGCAGCCGACGCTGCGATTGCGGACCCCAGCTCGAGGAAGCGCTCGAACGGATAGTCGCCGAGGGACGAGGTGTATTGGTCTACCTGCGCGGTCATGAGGGCCGCGGCATCGGGCTCGCGGCCAAGCTACGAGCGTACGAGCTCCAGGACGCCGGTCGGGACACGGTGGACGCCAACCTCGACCAGGGCTTGCCGGCCGACGCCCGTCACTATGGGTCGGCCGCCCAGATCCTTCGGGACCTCGGGGTCGGCTCGGTGCGCCTCCTCACGAACAACCCCGGCAAGACCGCCGCGCTCGAGACGTTCGGCGTGCATGTGGCCGAACAGGTACCGCTGGTCATCCGGCCCAACGACCACAACATCGCCTACCTCGCCACCAAGCGCGACCGGATGGGCCACGACCTGCCCGGCCCATGGGAGCACGTCCAGGGAAGGAGTCTGACATGAGCGGGCACGGAGCACCGGCTGTCCACACCATCGATGCCAGCGGCCTGAGGGTCGCGATCGTGGCGGCGAGCTGGCATGACACGATCATGGACGGCCTCGTCGCCGGTGCCGTGCGGTCCTGCCGCGAGGCGGGGTCGGAACCCCTCGTCGTCCGCGTTCCAGGGTCGTTCGAACTGTCCGTCGTCGCGGATCGGCTGGCCCGTACCCACGACGCGGTGGTCGCGCTCGGGGTCGTGATCCGCGGGGGCACGCCCCACTTCGACTACGTGTGCCGGGCCGCGACCGATGGGCTGAACCGTGTCGCGCTGGACAGCGGGACCCCGGTCGGTTTCGGGCTTCTCACCTGCGACACGGAGCAGCAGGCCCTCGACCGCGCCGGTCTAGAAGGATCCAGCGAGGACAAGGGGTACGAGGCAGCGCACGCCGCCATGAACACTGCCCTCATCCTGCGGACCTGCCCCTAGGGCAGTAGCTGACTCTCCCGACGAGCCTCGCGAGGCGCGAGGCGGGTCCGTGCATCGGAGGCCGCGGTTCCAAGCAGGTCACACCCACTGTGCGGAGATCATGCCCGGTCCTCGAGGTCGCCTTCGACGTCCAGGTGAACCAGGACTCCTGGCGCGCGCGCATCGCAGCCTCCTGTATGTGGACGAGGTGAACCTGCTCCACGACCACCTGGTCGACCTGTTGCTTGACGCGGCTGCCATGGGTCGTGCCACCGTGGAACGTGACGGGGTCTCCCTGGAGCACCCGGCACGGCCAGAAGGGGATCGAGTGGTGAGCACGGCCTCGCGAAGTCGGCCAACTCGTTTTCGACGGGCGCGAGCTCGCTATCACCTCGGAGGTCTGGAATCGGAAGGGCCCATCCCCCACGTTGCCACGTGGATGCTCCGGCGCGGTGTGGCCCTGGGGCTCGTGTGGAGCCAGCAGCCATCGTCGGCGGCCTACTTCAGCCCGCTGTGGCTGAGTGCGGCGAGGAAGTTCCGTTGGAAGACGAGGAACACGACGATGATGGGCACGACCGCGCACACTGAGGCGGCCATCGCGAGTCCTGCGGAGAGTGAGCCGTTCTCGTTCACAAATTGTGTAAGCCCTAGCGGGACGGTGTACTTGGAGTCGCTGGAGAGCATGATCAGCGGGCCTTCGTAGTCGTTCCATGACCAGACGAAGCTGAGGATGCCGAGTGAGGCCAATACGGGGCGGGCCAGCGGAAGGTAGACGTTGAGGAATATCCTCCATTCAGGTGCTCCGTCGATGCGGGCGGCCTCGGCGAGCTCTCCGGGTAATCCGGAGAAGTACTGGCGCATGAGGAAGGTGCCCAGAACGGTGAACATGCCCGGGAGGATAAGTGCCCACAGGGTGTCGTAGAGGTGTAGTTCGCTGAAGAACATGAAACGGGGCACAAGGAGCAGCTGGAAGGGCACGATCGAGGTCGCGAGGTACATCAGGAAGATCGTGTCTCTACCGCGGAAGGCGAATCTGGCGAAGGCGTAGCCGGCCATCGAGGAGGTGGCGAGTTCGCCCACGACTCGCGCGGTGGCGACGATGATGCTGTTCGCGAAGTAGTGCGCCAGGGAGTGCTGGCCGGTCCAAACGATCTGGTAGTTCTGCCAGTGGGGTGGATTGGGCAGCCAACTGTTGGAGCCGAAGACGTCGATGTCGCGCTTCAGTGAGGAAAGCACCATCCAGATGAATGGCATGAGGAATGCGAGAGCGAGCATCCACAGGACCGCGCCGATGATCAAGGCTCTGCGGGGTCGCCGCATGGCGCCCCTCCTGGGGCGGGCTCGGTCCAGGCGTGCTGATGCTGCTGCGGAAATGGTTGGGTTCATGCGTAGAGCCCCCGATCGCGTTGCCAGCGCCAGAGGATCGAGGTGAACACGAAGACACCGAGGAACATGGTGAAACCCACCGCGGCGGCGTAGCCGAAACGGTAATACATGAATCCGTTCTGGTACATGTAGTACGAAGCTGTGGTGCTGGCGCTGCCAGGACCCCCTTGAGTGAGAAAGGCGATCATCCCGAAGCCTTGTGAGGAGCTGATCATGTTCGTGATGACGAGGAACATGGTGGTGGGGAGCAGCGCCGGCCAGGTGATGGTGCGGAATCGCGTCCAGATCCCGGCGCCATCCACCATGGCTGCCTCGTGAAGGTCGATAGGCATGTCCTGCAGTGCCGCCAGGTAGATGACGGCGACATATCCAATGCCCGCCCAGATTGAGATGAGCATGAGGCTGGGCAATGCCCACCACTGATCGATCAGCCACCCGGGCGGGCTGCTGATGCCGAAGGCGCGCAGTGTCCGATTGATCAGGCCCGATTGTGGGTTGTACATGATGAGCCAGACGGTGCCGATGGCGATGATGTTGACCACGTAGGGCAGGAAGAAGATCGCCCTGAGCGCGCCTTGCCCAGGTATGGGCTGGTTGAGCGCGATGGCCAAAGCCAGCCCGAGCAAGACGGTGACGGGCACAGTGATGAGGACGAACAGCAGTGTCCTCACCAGCGCGTGTCCGAAACTGGCATCGTGCAGCAGGTTGGCGAAGTTGGCGAGTCCGACCCAGCGGATCCCTTGGAGGCCGGAGACGACGTCCCATTTGGTGAACGAGATCAGGACGCCGCCGACCAGCGGCACGAGGGTGAACGCGAGAACGCCCAGTATGTTGGGTGCGAGGAACGCGTAGGCAATCCATGGCGGGTGACGTCTTCGATGCGTTCGAGGGTTCGCCAGCGGGTCTTCAACTGACACGACGTCGGCCGTCATGAGTTGGCTTGGGTCACGCCGCACCCTGGGCATGGATGGGTCCTGCCAGGTCTTGGGCGAGGTCATGCGTCTTTCGCAATCGCCGCGTCGCCTTGGCTCTGCATGTTTGTGACCCACTGGTCCGGTGTGATCTGGCCGAGCAGCAGCTGTTGGGTCTGCTGGGTCATCGCGTTGGACATCTCGGCGGCGCCCTTGAACTTGGTGGGCACCCCGTACTTGACGGTCTTGTCGAACGCGACCTTCTTGAAGGCATCGACGTCGTAGAGTTTCGCCGCGTTGCTTCCGAGTAGGGCGGAGGCAACTGCGTCGTCGGAGTCGGTCTGGAGGGCTGGCACTTTGCCTGCGACGTAGAGGGCTTTGGCGCCGTCAGTCAGCCAGTACTTGACGAATGTCCAGGCTGCTGCCGAGTATTCCGAGCTCTTGGCGATTGATATCAGGTTCCCGTAGAGGCCGGTGTTGTAGGGGTCGCTCACCCCGTCGGGCGTGGGCAGGGGCGCGAACGTGGTGACGAAGTCATGCGGGTAGTTGGTGACGTCGTTGACAAATCGGAGGCTGAACGGGGCCGTGATCCACAATGCAGCCTTGCCGCTGAGGAAGGCGTTCTGAGAGTAGGCGCTAAGTTGCTGGCTGATGATCTGGTCCATGGGGAAGATGGACTTTTCCTTCGCCATCGCATAGCCCAGCTCGACTTCTTTGCGCCATGCCGGATGAGTGAAGTTGGCCTTGGTGCCGTCGGCGTTGTAGCGGGCGTCGGGGCCGAGCGTGGGGATGGCGACGGGGGGGTAGTTGAACGAGCCGTAAACGCCGTTCTTGCTGAGCTTCTGAGCGAAGGTGCGGAACTCGCTGGTCGTCCATTTGTCGGGAATCGTGAGCCCGGCCGCTTGCACGATCTTCTTGTTGAGCACCACGAAGTTGATTTCGGCCACGGTGGGCAGGGAGTAAATCCGCCCGTCATAGACCGGGGTGTAAGAGGGCCTGCTGAGCTTGGTGAGCGAGGAGTCGGCCTTGACGGTGTCAGTCAGGTCGAGCAGTTGGCCACTCTTCGCTCTTTGAGCCATGAGGTCGAAAGAATAGGTGAAGAGGACGTCGATCTTGGCGCCGCCTTGCAGGGCAGTGTCCAGCTTCACGTTCCCATTCGGGTCGTTGACAAACTGGGTGTAGGACACCTTGATCTTGGGATACTTCGCCTGGAATTCGTCGAGCAGCTTCTGGGGGCCGTTGGCAGCGGGGACGCCGCCCCAGACGTTGAGCACGCCGGCATCGGCAGACCCCGCGAGTGCGGCACCTGCGTTAAGGCCGGAGCTCTTCGGGCCGCTGGTTGAGATGGTGCTGCCGCATCCGGCGACAGCAGCGGTGCCGAGCGCTGCGGCGGCCCCTGCCATGCCGAGAAGCACTGATCTGCGGGGTAGCTTATGAACAGCCATTGGTCATATCTCCTTTGGGATCGGTTGTTGTCTTGGTTACTCGGGTCCTTGCAAGGTGGCTTCCACCTGGCGACGGAGATGGTGGAGGGAGAGCCGCAGCTCGTCGTGGCTCGCCATGCTGGCTGGTCCATTGATGGTGAGCGCCAGGGGCTGGGAGTCGTAGGGGTTCAATCCAATGGCCGCGGTTACGTTGCCGGGAGTACCCCAGTCCACGATCAGGCATTCGTGCTGCACGCTGCGCCGGGCAAGCTCGATGGCAGCGTCCTCGTCACGCGGGGTGCTGTCGCTCAAGATCCACCACCCCGACCGTGACCGTGACTGGGCCAGCAGTTGGCGCGCCTGTGCCTCCGGCATGTCGCTGAGGAACAGCATGCCGGCGCTGGAGACATGCAGGGGATAGCCGGTGGCCTCAAACAGCACTGGCTGGCGCCCCTTGATGGTGCGCAGGAAGTAGATCGTCTCCCCGCCGAACAACATGGCCAGCGAGAACATCATGCCGGGCATGGCGTCGGCGGCCTCGACCAGCACTTGCCGAGGGCGCTCGATGATCGGGAAGTGATGCGAGGCGTTGAGCGCCAGGCTGAGGATCCCGTAATCGGGTACGAAGTTTCGATAGCTGCGCCGGCGGACGTAGCCCTCCTCCGCGAGTGTCGCCAGGATCCGGGACGCCGAACTCTGGTGTACCCCTAACCGTTCGGCGAGTTCGGTCGCCGAAAGCGGCTCTTGAGACTCGGCGAGGATCCGCAACATGCGCAGGCCCCGCGACAACGCTTGCGTCTGCCCAGGGGGCGGCGGTGCCGAGAGTGCCGGCACCGAGGGCACCAGCGCCGAGGTCTCTCCATCGATGGCCATGGGCGGGAAGTTACTATGCGCAGGGTGCAGTGTCAACAGGCAACATGCGCTATACCCATGTCGTTGACAAACCATGCAGGGCGAGGAAGACTGCTAGGCACAGCGACCCGCTTGGAGGAGAGCTCTGTGACCGACGCCAAGATGAATGTGTCCGGCGTGTTCCCGCATCTGGCCCAGATCGCTGACTTCGGCCCCCCGAGGAGCGAGATCGGGGTGGGCGCGCTCATCCCATGGAACGGCGCCCTTTATGTGGAGAACTACAACTCCCACAAGGCGGACAGCGGTTCCGGGGTGAGTCTGCGTCGCATCAGGACCGACATGTCGATGGAAGTCGTCGAGGAGGCTCTCGGAATCGATGGGACCTACACCAACCGGATGATCCACTATCCGACCTCACGTCTGGTGATCGGTCCGCACGTCATCGATTCGGAGCACGCGATCCGAACAGTGCCCGAACTCGCACCCCATCGTCTCTGCGGAACCACCCAGCACTTGACGAAACCGGACACGCACGTCTACGTCCTGACAATGGAAGGGCTCCTGTTCGAACTGGACGTGTGCACTCTTGAATGCGACCAGGTGTTCGACCTCAATGCGGAGTTGGACACGCAGTTCGGCGAGCACAGCGTCCATTACAAGGACTGCTATGCCGACTACGGCCGCCTTGTCGTCTGCTCCAACGAGTACAGCGAGGACGACTGGGCCGGGGAGCAGTCCCGCGGTCGCCTCGCGGAGTTCGATGGCGATAAGTGGACGGTGCTGGAGCGCAAGCCGTTCACCGGACTTGGGGGCCGCTATGGGTTTGGCGGCACGATCTTCGCCACCGGCTGGGATCAGGCCTCCGCGATCATGGAGGTATTCACCGACGCCGACGGGAAGTGGACGCGTTACCGGCTGCCCAAGGCGTCGCATACGTTCGACCACAAATGGCAGACTGAGTGGCCCCGAATCCGTGAGACCGAGCACGAACGGTTGCTGATGGACCACCACGGTCAGTTCTACGAGGTCTCCCCATGGGCCTACGGCGGGCGGGTCTGGGGCGTCCGTCCTGTTTCGACGCACCTATGGGTGCTGGGCGACTTCTGCTCCTGGCAGGGGATGCTGGTGATGGGCGCGGACAACGCCTCACCCTCGCATGGCCACAATGCGCTCACCGCGGAGCCGCAATCGGGACTCTGGTTCGGCAAGACCGACGACCTGTGGTCCTTCGGCAAGCCGGGCGGCTGGGGCGGCCCGTGGTGGCATGACGAAGTGGTGGCCGGGGAGGCGTCCGATCCGTATCTGATGACCGGCTTCGACCACAAATGCCTGCACATCACCAACCACTCCTCGACGTCGGTGAAGGTGGCAGTGCAGATCGATCCCACCGGTGAGGGTGTCTTCTGGGACGCCGCGAGCCTCGTTGTGCCAGCCGGCGGACTAGCCACGCACATCTTTCCGTCCGGCTTCAGCGCGCACTGGGTTCGACTCTGCTGCGAGTCCGACGCCGTTCTGACCGGACAGTTCTTCTACAACTGAAGGGAGGCCTCGAGATGCGCAAGCACATCCTGCATTGCGACGTGGCCGTGGTTGGCGGCGGCCTAGCCGGGATCTGCGCCGCGATCGCCGCAGCGCGACAGGGGGTCCGCGTCGTGCTCGTCAACGACCGCCCCGTGCTTGGAGGGAACTCCTCGAGCGAGATCCGCGTGTGGGTCTGCGGGGCGACGGCTCACGGCACGCACCAGTGGGCCCGCGAGACCGGGATCATGGGGGAGCTGTTCATCGAGAACCAGTACCGCAACCCCGAGGGGAATCCCTACTACTGGGATCTCGTCATCCTCGACGCGGTACGCGCCGAGCCCAACATCGACCTCTGGCTGAACACCCACATCACCGACGTCGAGTGCGACAGTGAGACACGGGAGATCGCTGCCGTCCACGGCTGGCAGATGAGCTCGGAGACGCAGGTCAGCATCGAGGCGGGCCAGTTCGTGGATGCGACCGGCGACGGTCTGATCGGGTTCCTCGCTGGGGCGTCATTCGCGCAGGGGCGGGAGGGTGCTGGCGTCTACGGGGAAAGCTGGGCGCCCGAGGTGGCCGACCGCGAGACCCTCGGCTCCACGATCTTGTTCTACGCCAAGGACGCCGGCCGCCCGTCCCGCTTCGTCGCCCCCACCTGGGCACTCGACATCGCCGACACCACCATCCTCGAACACCGCAAGATCTCCCCGGACATGAACGGCTGCGATTTCTGGTGGATCGAATGGGGCGGGGACCGCGACATCGTCCACGACAACGAAGCCATCCGAGACAATCTGCAGGCAGTCGCCTATGGCATCTGGGACCACATCAAGAACTCCGGCAGTTTCACCGGTGTCGAGAACCAGACCCTGGAATGGATCGGCTCAGTACCTGGTAAGCGCGAGTACCGCCGCTTCTATGGCGACCACATCCTGACTCAAACGGATGTCCTCACCCAGCAGGACTTCCCAGACGCCGTCGCCTTCGGTGGCTGGTCGATCGATCTCCACCCACCAGGCGGTGTCTTCGCAGCCGAGCCTGGCTCACGCCACTGGTACTCCAACGGTCCCTATCCCATTCCTTTACGCTGCTTGTATTCCCGCGACGTGCCCAACCTTTGGATGGCAGGTCGCGACATCTCGGCCAGCCACGTTGCGTTCGGCAGTACCCGCGTTATGGCAACGTGCGCCACGACGGGCGAAGGCGCTGGCCTGGGCGCATCCCTGGTGTCCAAGACGGGGCTGACCCGAGAACAACTCGCTGGCGAGCGGGTCGACGTACTGCAGCGCGCCCTCGTACGAAGCGACGCATCCGTCATCGGCCTATGCAACGACGACCCGAACGACGTGGCACGCACCGCGACCGTCACCGCCTCATCCACCCGCCTGACCATCTCCGCCACCGACGTGGGTGAGCCCCTGCCGATCGGCGGAGGTGTCGCCATGATCCTTCCCCAGTCGAAGGGACTACGCCGCATTGAGTTCCTCGTCGACGCGCCCAAGGCCAGCGACCTGGTTCTGACCCAACACAGGCTCGCCAAACCACAAGACTCCTTCCCCATCGGCGAAATCGCCTCTTGGACGGCCGCCGTGCCTGCGGGAACCGGCCAATGGATCGGCTTCGACCTGCCCGAGGACCTCCCGGGCAGTGGCAACCTGTTCCTGTCCCTCACCGGCAGTGAGTCACTGACTCTCTACCTCGCCAGAGACCGGGTGCCAGGAGTCGTCGCCTTCCGGCACCGCACTCTCCAACCCAACGAGAAGTGGTCCGAGCAGTACCGGCAGTGGAAAGGAATCCCAACCCTCACCCCGCCCGTCATGAGGACGGCCGGAGATACAGACGCGTACACCGCCGACCACGTCATCGGCGGTTATGCCAGACCATACGGAGGGCCACAGCTCTGGTCCTCAGCTCCGCTCAACGAAGACCCAACCCCCGAGCTGACCCTGTCCTGGGAGGAACCCGTCACCATCGAGGAAGTCCAAGTGATCCTCGACGACGACCTGCTCACCGACCTCATCAACCTGCACCACCACCGCACCCCGGACGAGATCATGCCGACCCTCATCAAGGACTACGATCTCCAGGCGCGTACCGATGGGGGATGGCGGACTCTCGCGCAGGTACGCGACAACCATCACCGACACCACCGGCACCAACTTGAAGAACCCGTCGTCACCGCCGAGCTCCGGCTACGCGTCCTATCGGTCAACGGCTTCAACCATGCCCATGTCGTGAAAGTGCGTGCCTATAAGGCGCCGTAGTCAGGGAACCAACCGCCACCGAAGTTCTGATCCAGGACTGTTGCCTGAGACATCGCACTCTGAGCTGAGAGGTCCACATTCACTCGCGGCGGATTCCCTCGACGTTGCACGGGGTCAGGGGATGCCCAGTATTGACGCGGCATCGACAGCTGGTCTGCTCGCGAGACCCGGCCATCTGCGCCGCCGGAGTTCCTGCGCCTGTCGAGTACTGACAGATGTCAGCCGATGCGGGCCCGATGAGGTCCTTCCCAGGCGGCGATGGCCTGGGCGACCACCGCTGCGGGGTCGGCTGCTCCGGCGATTTCCCGGACCATCGCGACCCCTGCGATGCCGGTCCTCGAGAGTGCCGGGACGTCGCGCAGGCGCACG
>JAJZQZ010000122.1 GCA_021802965.1 Actinomycetes bacterium | reverse complement strand
GCTTTCGAAGGAAAAGAGAGCAGAGAGGCCGAAATCGGCGGTGTCAGAAACACCGTCGACCCGGAGGCCACGATGCACGCCGACCTCGACACTCTCTGCACCTACGTTTATTGCACAGCCGATGACCTTTTGCCAGAGAGAACCAGGAACGCGAAGCGCCGTATCACCGACGCCGAAGTGGCCACCCTCTGCGTGGCTCAGGCCATCACGGGTGTTACCTCGGACCGCCGCTTCCTCGCCTATGCCCGCACGAACCTGCGCCACCTCTTCCCGGAGATCCCTCATCAGGCGGGCTACTACAAGCGCCGCCGTCGCCTGGCGGGGATCTTGGAGTGGCTGCTTGAGCTTTTTGCCAGCAAAAGCCCGGGTTTCTCCGACGATCTCCTCCTCATCGACTCGACCTCGGTCGAGTGCGCACGCAGTCGAGAGACGGTCATGCGCTCCGCGCTTTCCGATCTGGCCGACTGCGGCTACTGTGCTTCTCACACCCGCTACTTCTGGGGCTTTCGCCTGCACCTCATCGCCGCTCCGGACGGGACCCCCCCCGGGCCTTCTGTCTCGCCTCCCCCAAACGGGACGAGCGCGAGGTGGCACTTGAGCTCCTCGCCCGCTGCCGGCGCCGGGGAGGGGAGACCTTGCTCGGGGACAAGGGCTACGCGGGACGGGAGTTCGCCGCAGGAGTCGAGGGTCTCGGGGCCACGATGGTGCGACCAAAACGCCAAGACGAGACCGGAGAGGGCCCGCATCTGGCTCCCATCCGCCAACGCATCGAGTCCACCTTCTGGACCTGCAAGAGCACGCTCACCTTGGAGCGCCACGGAGGCCGCACTGCTGAAGGCATCGCAGAACGCATTCTGCAGCGCTTTCTCTGCCTCGCCGCCTGCGTATCTCTCAACCATGAGCTTGGTCGGCCGAGCCGCGCTCTCGTCGACTTCTGCGCCTGACGGCGTGGAATCAACCATCTAGTAGGCTCTCTCTCTAACGACCGGGTGCATGGCTGCGACACCCGCCGCTAAGCTGACTCATGAGAGTTGGTCTTCGCGCACAAATCCTCGCTCTCCCGCCATCGGAGTTCTGGTACGCGCGTCCATGGTGACCGAATCGGGCAGATGGTAGTGTCGTGAACCAGCGAACTGACACTGTTTGTCGCCGGGGGCGAATCTAGATTGCCGGTCGGTGGGGCGCGCATGAGATTGATCGCGCTGGTACATGCGTCGATTTGGCGGGGTGACGGTGCTACATGTTCCCGCTAGAGAGGGGATAAGAATGACCACCATCCGTACGCGCATGGGCGACGGCCACGCGGTAGAGATGACAGCGGACGAGATTAGGAGCGACGTTGTGGCCGGCACTGAGGATGCCGCCGACAGAGGTCGTATCCCGGCCCTGACGGAGCAAGAGTGCGATTGGTTGGTGGAGCTCTTCTGTCGGTCAGACCGCGTCGTCGGCGTGGACCAGGGGCACGAGGTTGTGCTTACGGATGATGGTTCCGTGAACGCGCTTTACGGCGCCCAGAGTTCCAGCGGAGTTGGTGTGCCGGTGAGCAGGGAGATGGGCATCCGCGTCTATGAGCGGGCCTTCTGCATGGATAGCATGGAGGTAGGGCACCCTGATTACTCCTTCAAGCCGGTAAGACCGATTGTGGCCCTTGAACAGCAGGCGATGGAGTCGACTCTCCTGAGTACGATTGTCCCTATGTACTACGGGGCCATGCCCAACCTGGCTCTCTATGCGCGACCGGACGGCCCTTTCCCCAACCCGGCAGACCTGCTGCCGATGGGCAAGATAGACGAGGCCCGGGCTGCCCAGGAAGAGGCCGGGGAGTACTGTTTCCGCGATATGGTCTATGTGGCCAAGAAGATGTGGGAAGTGGGCGCTGATGGCATCAACTTCGACACCACTGCTTCCGCGGGTGATGTCGAGTTCCTCGCTACACTGAGGGCTGTAGAGCAGGTGGCTGGCTCGACAGGTCTCACGATAGAAGTTGGCATGGCGGCGGAGTTCGTGCTGGGCATGCACGGCAAGGTGGCCTATCAGGGTACGCGGCTCGCTGGCTTGTATCCCCATGAACAGGTCAAGCTGGTGGAGGCAGCCGGGGCCCACGTATTCGGCCCCGTCGTGAACACCAACACCCGGCGGTCGACCGCGTGGAACGTGAGCCGGGCTGCGACTTTTGTCAAGGCATGCTCGGAGGCGGCCACTATCCCCGTACATGCCAACGTGGGCATTGGTGTGGGAGGCGTTCCCATGTGTGAGACCCCGCCGGTTAGCATGGTCACCCGCGCCGGTGTTGCCATGGTCGAGATAGGCAAGGCCGACGGATTATAGGTGGGCTCCGGCGATCCCTTCGGGATGCCGGTGTCACACTCGCTTGCCTCCGGGATGGGGGGCATCCGAACGGCCGGAGATCTGGTCGCCCGGATGCAGCTTCACCGCAAGATGCGACTCCCCGAGGCGAAGGCGTTCGTGGCGGCAAAGTTGGGGCTCAGCCCCGTCGAACTGTCAGACGAGGTAGTGATGCGTGAATTGCGCGAGGAGCTCGACATTGGCGTCATCACGTCGGTACCGGGTGCCTCCAAGGCTCTTGCCGCAAAGGCCCGGATCGGTCGGCTGCTCGATTTGAAGATTAACTCGGTCGAGATCCTCAAGGAGAAGATGAAATGACCCTTAATGGAGAGAGTCGGACTCGATGACCCAACAGGAACTATTCGATGCCGCGAAAGCGGCTGTCGTCGCCGCCGACGAAGACCAAGCGGTGGCCGTCGCCCAAGAAGCTGTCGCAATGGGTCTCGACCCGGTGCGGGTGATCGCAGAGGGCTTCACCCCGGGCATGCGCGAAGTCGGCGACCTGTTCGAGCGTGGCACGATGTTCCTACCTGAGGTGATCATCGCGTCCGAGGCCATGGTGGCTGCGGTGGCGGTTCTTGAAGCTCATCTGCCGGCAGACAAGAAGGAGAAGAAAGCTGGAGTTGTTGTAATCGGCACTATCGAAGGCGACGTGCATGACATCGGGAAAGGCATTGTGGCCACCCTCATGCGGGTCTACGGTTTCGAGGTGCATGATCTGGGCAGGGACGTTCCTCTGGTGAGCTATGTCCAGAAGGCTAGAGAGGTTGACGCCACCATTATCGGCAGCTCCGCTCTTATGACCACGACCATGATGGGCCAGAAGACCCTGGAGAAGTTGCTGAAGGAAGCCGACATCCGTGACCGGGTTAGGACCATGGTTGGCGGCGCCGTAGTCACCCAGTACTGGGCGGACAAGATCGGCGCGGACGCTTACGCAGAGAATGCACAAGAAGCCGTGCAGAAGGCGCTAGAACTGGTTGCTGGGTGATGGTGTCGGTCAGACGGCAGGATCATGGGTGGTCTTGGAACCGCGGACCCTCCATGTGCCGACGGCCGGTCTAGCCGCTTGCTTAGTCTTGTGGTGCGCTTCCGGCCGCTCTGCTCCCGTGCGCTCGTGCAGGAAACGAGATGCGGCTTGACGTGTGGCCTTCATCGATGGGAGCCCCCTCCGCGGCGGGCGCTACGGCTGTTCCTCGCCCTAGCGCCCGCCCCATGATCAGCGGTTGCTGTTCCCTGTGGTTGGCGCCGTAGCGCCCGCCGCGGTACGCAGAGGCCATGCGACTCCTCGACGTCTCAGGCCGGTGCCAACGAAATGCCAACGCCGGGGTTGTACGTGCCTGTACACGCCTGACCCGCGTTGACCTGGGAATAGGTGCACGTGCAGCCATAGTTGTCCTCCGCTGACCGTCCCTGACCCTGGCTGTACTGGCCGAACCATGACTGAAAATCATGGTGTCCCCGGTTCAAGTCCGGGTCCCGCCACCCAAAGCCCTTCTAAAGCGGGGCTTTGTTTGATGCTCCGGCCATTCGCCCCCTTGTTGGGCGAATCTGCCAACGAAATGCCAAAGCGGGGTTGACCGGGATGCACGGGGTTGGACCGGAAGCTGCGGCTTGGTGGTCCCTTCGTTCTCCCTCTAATCCGTGTTCGACGCCAGCAGCTGCTCTTGCGCCCGCAGATGCTCGAACAGCACCTCACGCAACAGGTCGCAGGCTTGGATCATCTTCGGATAGGCGATGCTGTAGTAGACCTCGCTCCCGTTCCTGCGATTTCGCAGAAGGCCCTGATTGCGCAGCACGGCCAAGTGCTGCGAGACCAGCGGCTGGGGCACGCCGATGGCATCGGCCAAGTCGCCCACACCGCGCTCGCGGTCGCGCAGAGCATTCAGCAAGGCGAGGCGGACGGGGTGAGCCATAGTCTTGCAGACTCTCGCATGTAGCTCGAGTACGGTGGGATCGATGCGGTCGCTCACTGGGCTCACTTGCCGCGGAACGGCGTTTTCAGTAGATGAGCACTTTGTCGGCCTCCAGAGTCCACTCCGCCAGGAGATCCATCGAACCTCTCACTGTGCCCTCGATAAGTGGTAGCGACGCCAGACCACGGGCGTCCATGCAGGTGCCTCATAAGCCGACGGCCGCCTTCTTCACCAACAAACCCTTGAGCATGCGCTCGATGGAGTAGTACCCCTCGGGCGGCGACTGCCCGGCGATGGCGCAGGCGGTCGCGTCTGCGGTGAGGAAGAGCTTGATATGGGCACCATCCTGCTTGGCCACCGCCAGGGCGTGACGGAGCGCGTTGTACGACCGCTCCGAGCCATATGGACCATCGTTGAGCACGAAGAGTACGGATGTCATGAAGTCTCCCTTGCGTCAGGTCGTCTGTGGCTCATATAATATGCACAGATTGCGATATTGCAAGGCCCAAACAACGGGGGGCACATGGCGAGCCACACGCATCACGTGGTCGTCGTAGGAGGTTCTTTCGGGGGGGTGAATGCCGCCTACCAGTTGCGTCGCAAGCTTGGCGACCGCGTCGACGTCACGCTCATCTCCGCCGAGGCGGATTTCACCTTCATCCCCAGCCTGCCCTGGGTGATGATGGGATGGCGCAAGCCGGAAGCCATCAAGGTGCCTCTGGCGGGACCGATGCGACGTAGGGGCGTCTCGTTCATCCACGACCGAGCAACAGCCATCGATCCGCAAGCACAGACTGCAACCACGGCCGGGGGCAAGATCTTTTCCTACGACCACCTTGTCCTCGCCACCGGGTCGGAACTCGACTGGTCGAACGTGCCCGGCTCGGACCCGGCCATGGGGGCAGTGCACTCTTGCTTCACCGTCGAGCAAGCGGTGGCAGCCCGCGAGGCCATCGCCCGATTCCTTGCCTCAGACGGCGGCCAGGCGATTGTCGGGGCGAGCCCCGGTGCCAGCTGCATCGGGCCCGCCTACGAGCTCATCATGATGCTGGATACTGCCCTCCGGCGGCAGAAACGCCGCCATCTCTTCGACCTGCACCTGGTCACGCCCGAGCCCTTCCTGGGCCACTTCGGGCTCAATGGCATCGGCAACATGAGCCGCCTACTGGAGGACGAGTTCCGTTCGCGGCACCTGAACTGGACGATCAACGCGGCGCTTGCCCGCATCGATACGGGCACGGCCACTCTAGCCGAAGGCACCGAGATGCCGATGGATCTCGCCGTACTTATCCCGGCCTTCTACGGCGCCCAAGTCGTGCGTGACGTAGAAGGACTAGGGAATCCTCGGGGCTTCATCCCCACCGACAAGCACCTGCGCAGCACGAAATACCCCAACATCTACGCGGTCGGTGTCTCGGTCGCCATCGCCCCCCCGGTGCCCACGCCGGTGCCGGTCGGCGTGCCAAAGACCGGGCACATGTCCGAGGAGATGGCCACCCGGGCGGCCGCCAACATCTCCGTAGAGGTTACCGGTTCAGGCGAACCGGTGGATGCCCTGACGCTGCCGATCACTTGCCTGACTGACGCGGGAGACGTTGCCTTCTACATCAAGGCCGAGCCCTTTCTCCCGCCGCGCAACCTGGCCGCCATACGGCGAGGCGTGCGCTACCACTACTTAAAGCTGGCTTTCGAGCGGTTCTACCTGGAGAAGGTGAAGCGCGATCTGCCGGGCATGCATTTCGGATGGTAGGGGCGCGCGAGATAACAGCGAGGACGTAGGCCAGCACTCTGAAGCGGAGGAGGACCCTCATGATGGGTTGGGGTTGGAACGGGGGCGGCTGGAACGGCGGAGGCGCTTGGGGGATCGCGAGCGAGCTGCTCATGCTCGTCTTCCTCGCGGCGTTGGTGGTCGGGGTGGTGCTCGTGGTGAGAGCGCTCCTCACTAGGGAAGCACCGAGTACGGACGGGCGGCAAAGCGGACCTTCCCCCATGTATCGCGGCTACGAGCCGGCTTCAGCGCTCAGGATTCTCGAAGAGCGGTACGCTCGAGGTGAGATAGACCGCGAGGAGTTCCTCGCGCGCAGGCAAGACCTGCAGTCATGAGCACGCGGCCGGCGATACCCGCGGGTGCCAGGAGGCGATCGAAATCGCTGTGGTTCGGCATAGTGCTCTCGGTCGTCGGTCTCCTCGGCCTGGTGTTGCTCGCCACCTTCAACGCGTCGACCGGCCCCGCTGGATCGTTCGGTCCGCTCGGAGGCTACCGCGCGCAGTCGTTCGGGTCTCTAGGCGAACGCATCTTCCTAAGCGGCACCGACGCAAACGGGAACGTCATCCCGCGTTCCACCCCGTCGATGTACGGCATGATGTTCGCTCAGACGGGCTGCGCCGGCTGCCACGGGCGCGACGGACGAGGGGGTACGGTCGGGGCCATGATGGGGAGTTTTCGCACTCCCGACATCCGCTGGACCTCCCTGTCCTCCGATCAAGGCTCCCACGTCAATGGCCAAGCCCATGCCGCCTACGACGAGGCGAGCTTCGCCCGCGCCGTGCGTGATGGTATCGATCCCGAGGGGGACCGGCTGGACGCGCCCATGCCCCAATGGCGGCTGACCGACGCTGAGATGGCCGCACTCATCGCCTACCTGAAGAGTCTCCGCTGAAGAGTCGATCAGCCAAAGGCGTGAAGCCTTGGAGCAGCCCGAGTTGGCGCAAACAGGAGGTGCCGCACGCCTCGTCTCTCACAACTTCAGTCGGGGCGCTGGGGCCAAGGCCATGCCCTAGGCGCCAGAGCTGCCGCAGGCACCCGCCAGATACCTGCCCATCGACCGGTATCTGTGCCTTGATCGGGAACAATGGGCCTCCCCGACGAACGATCCGTATCTCCTGGCTCAATCCTGCCATCTCGTACCCCCATCTGCATCGAGGTTGCACCGGCTGCGCCACGCTCAGTCTGAGGCCCGACTGTAAGAGGAACATGGAGGAGACGTAACCGTGCTGTAAGCAGTCCGAGACGCTCGAGGACGCGCGCGCATGAAACCACGGTGAGGCCCATCGAGCTCCGGTGCGATTCTTGTAAAGATGTCTGAAAGGCGGTCTCATCGGACGCCTCCTGGCTTCATGATGCTTAGCACGCGGACATGATTCAGCGACAGAAGGGACGATGACTATGTGCTTCTGCATGTTGATGCACGCCACCATGGACCACGGTGGGCAGCAATCGATGTCGGCACCACCAGCCCCCATGGCCCGAAGCGGCGAAGGGCAGTACCCCGCCGGGCAGGATGCCCGCGCTCTGCTCGACGAACGCTATGCGCGGGGTGACATCGATCGGCAGGACTACCTGCAGCGCCGCGAAGACCTCAGCCGGTAGGCGCGCCAGAAAAAGACGCCGCTCGATAGAAACGTGGACCACGACAGGAGTGCGGATACACATGGTGACAGATGGTGGGCAGCCTCGGGGCCTCTCGACACGGTGCGTACACGCGGGTGAGGCGCTGGATGCACAAGGGGGCATCCACGCACCCCTGTACAACCACTCCACGTTCGGTTTTCAAAGCACCGCCGACCTGCTGGACGTCGTTGAGGGGCGCAAGGAGGGGAACCTCTATACACGCTACGGGCTCAACCCGACCATCCGCTCGGTGGAGCGCAGGCTGGCCGACCTCGAGAACGGTGAAGACGCGTACGCGTTCTCGTCGGGCATGGCCGCTGAAGCCGCGACCTTTCTCGCCTACCTCAAGACCGGCGACCACGTCGTCTGTATCGGCGACGTCTACGGCGGAACCTTCGACCTACTCGGGACCAATCTGCCCGGACTGGGGATCGAGACCACCTTCTTGCTGGCAAACGAGGCAGACAGAGTCGCCTCGGCCTTGACAGACCGGACCAAGATGGTGTTCTTCGAGACGCCGACCAATCCCACCTTGGACGTCATCGACATCGCCGCGGTCGCCGAGGCGGCGAAGGCCGCGGGCGCGCTCACGGTCGTCGACAACACGTTCGCCACTCCGGTCAACCAGAACCCGCTCGATCTCGGGGCCGACCTGGTGGTGCACAGCGCCACGAAGTATCTCGGCGGGCACAGCGATCTCACCGGAGGGGCGGTCATCGGCAGCAAGCGGTTACTGGAGCCGATATGGACCTGGCGCAAGAACCTGGGCCAGATGATGGCGCCCGAAGTCGCCTTCCTGCTCTCCAGAAGCATACGCACTCTGGTCGTACGGGTCCGGGCGCAGAACTCCACAGCCACGCAGGTGGCCGAATTCCTGGCTAGCCATCCTCGCGTCCGCCGGGTCAACTACCCCGGACTTGGAGGCGGCTCCGAGGTCGCTCGCCGACAGATGCGAGATTTCGGAGGGATGCTGAGCTTCGTGTACGACGGCGGCGCTACGGAGACGGCCGCAGTCGTCGATCGCCTGCGCATCTTCAGCATCGCCGCCAGCCTGGGAGGAGTGGAGAGCCTAGCCACGCAGCCCATCACCACGACGCACCACGGCATGGCGGTCGAGGAACGGGCGAGACGGGGGATCGTCGATGGGATGGTGCGCCTCTCCTGCGGGCTCGAGGACGCTTCTGACCTCATAGACGACCTCGCGCAGGCGCTGAGCTGACGTTCAGGGACCCGCCCTTCCGAAGACAAGCATGCGAGAGGGTCGTCATACGGATAGCGTGCCCATGTTAGTTGGTGCAGGACGACCTGGCCCTCCTGCTCACCGAAGGCTTCGCCGGCTCTCGGGCTGCGGCGAGGCCCGGCGAGGCCGACCCCTCCATCGGCAGTTTGGACACCCCCGGCTCTCACCGCCTCCCGGTACCGGCGCCCGCGCGGCAGCTGCGCATCCGGTTCACAAGGACGGCCGACGGCGTGAGCCTCGCTTTCTGGTCGGCTGGAGAAGGACCGCCGATAGTGATCACTCCGTACCACCTCTACAGCCATATCTTGATGGAGTGGAAGAACGAGGTGAACGGCGGCATCCTCCGCCGGTTGGCACAACGGCGTACGGTTGTGCGGTTTGACGGCCGCGGAACGGGACTGTCGCAGCGAGACAGGCTCGAGTTCTCTTTCGAAGCCCGTATGGCAGACCTGCACGCGGTCTTCGCGGCGTCCGTCGCCGAACCCGCCGCACTCATCGGCATGGGAACCTGGGGCATCCCCGCGGTGCGGTTCGCCGCGGAGAATCCTGAGAGGATCTCGCACTTGATCCTGTACGACTCGACGCCTGCGGTCCCGTACGCGGATGACCATCCCGGGGACGTCATGACAAAGGCGTTGAGCGACGCGCTGGCGGGAACGGACACGGAGTACCTCGCGCGGACCTGGGCGGCGACCATGGGCGCCGACGCAGACTGGTTCGCCGAGTACACCAAGGCGGCGACCACCGCTGAGGCGTTCAGGCGCGCCCGAGCGATCCACATTGACTGCTACGAGTTCATGCCCCGGGTGCAGTCGCCGACGTTGGTGATCCATGAGTTATGGCCGGGCGAGCACATGAGGGGCTCCCAAGAGATGGTGGCCCTCATTCCGAACGCTGAACTGCAGGTGATCGAGCGGACGGTCGCCGATCCCTGGAACGATTTCGCGGATTTCTCGGCCGAGGTGTACGCTTTTCTTGACCTGCCGGCACCCGAGGAAGCATAGGCTGCGGGCAGCTCAGATGTGGCGAGCGTGTTTCTTCACGGACCGTCGGACCCGAGCGGTCGTGGCGCCGGAATCCGCACCTTGTGCGGGGAGTGCTGACGGATACCGATCACGGAGAGATCTGGGACTTCTATACGGACGGTTCTGCAGGGGGGTGGTCAGATGGACGGAACGCCGGTGCTCCAACCGGATCAGTTCAAAGTCAACGAAGCCTGGATCGCGTTCAAGCTGAACGACGACCCGATCCATACAGAACGAGACGGGGACTTCGATTTCCTCGCGCTCATGGACGCCGCAAGTTGCTTCATCCTCAGTTCCTCGCCCGTCTCGACAAGACACGCGGAACCTACACTGCTCGAGTCGAAGCGCTTGTTGAAGGAGGCACAGGCTCATAAGAAGCGCTGGCCGAAGACCCTCTTCGTTCCTACAGAGCAGCCCGCGAGGTTCTTGGTTGTGGAAGCGGAGCGGCTTGGCATTGACGTTGTTCGAACCGCCCAGGAAGGACTCTGGCCATTCATCGGAGAGGCGAAAGAGCACTTCAGGGAGCGCTTCGGCAATCGGGGCGCGCAGTGAGGCGAGAC
>JAJZQZ010000121.1 GCA_021802965.1 Actinomycetes bacterium | reverse complement strand
ACTCGTCGACCGGATCATGCAGTACATCAAGAACTATAACGAGGACGCGACTCCGTTCTCATGGAACTACACCGGCAAGCCCCTGACGGTGTGACGTCTATATGTCACTTCAGGAACGTGACACTAGCTGCCGGCTGCCGAGGATCTCCGCCACTCGTCCTCAAGGAACCTCCCCCACCGGCCGATAACGAGTTCGAGAGGAACTTGCTGTCTTGATGCACGGAAGGGAGAATCCCCGCCGATGTCGATGTCTGTCCCCACCCTGTCGCTGGATGCGCCCTCACGGGACATCAGCGAGGAGGACATCAAGACTATCGCCGTCCGGGCGTCGGACAACGATCCGACGGCGTTCACCTACCTATACCGCCTGTACTTCTCGCAGGTGTTCACCTTCATCAACTTCCGCGTGTCGAGCCGCGAGGACGCCGAAGACCTGACGAACGCGGTGTTCGAGAAAGCATTGGGAGCGATCGACCGCTACCGGCCGAAGCCCGCCCAGTTCTCGACCTGGCTCTACACCATCGCCAAGAACTGCATCATCGATCACTACCGCAAGCGCCGCCTGCCGGTCGACGACGAAGCTGAAGCGGGCGTCATCCCCAGCCTGGACCCGAGCGTCGATCCCGTGGCCCGTCTCTTGCTGGAGGAACGCAAAAGGACGCTGCGCGAAGCTCTGCTCGAGCTCACAGCCGACCAGCGGGAAGTGGTGGAATGCCGCTTCTTCTTCGAGCTGTCGATCCAGGAGACCGCGCTCGCGATGGACAAGACCGAGGGTGCAATCAAGGCCCTCCAGTTCCGCGCCTTGGAGAACCTGCACCGACTCCTGACCGAGGACCTGCTGACGACCTAGGACCGGCCTCTAAGCCGAAGGACCCGAGGGAGGCTGCGCATCTCCAGTCCCCGCATCGGGGGACAGCGGGACGAAAGGTTCGCTCGGCGGCGCGGGGGTCGACGCGGGGTTTGTCACCGGAGGCGCCGGGGGCTCCGTGACAGGGGCCGTCACAGGCGTGACGGATCCAGGGGCCGCTCCCGCCGGAGCGGTCGGGCCCGAGAGGTACGTTTCGGTGCCGCAATAAGGGCAGCGGACCAACCCTTTGCCCGCCAGCTCCACCGCTCCGCCGCAGTTGGGGCACTGGCCCTCCTTGATCTGCGCGGCCTCGGCCGATACGAGCTCCCCCTTGTCCCAGTTCACGTACCCGGTGAACAGCCCCTTGCCGATCAGGTCGTAGATATAGCCGCGTATCTCGTCGCGGCTCGCGTTGTTCTCGATGGCCAGATCGGGGATCGCGACGCGGCCGCGAGTGGTCACCGAATTGAGGACCGCCCGCTCCTTGTCGACCTGGGTCTGCTGAACGATCTCGCCCTTCGACTGGAGCAGGAAGTAGATGCCCACGGCGAAGAAAGGCAGCGAGAAGAGGACGAAACCGAGGGCTACCCCGGTGACGCTCCTGCCGGTGGCGAGCCCGGAGCCAAGCCAGATCGCGACGCCCAAGCCGACCACTATCAGCACGATGCCCAAGATCCTACTCTGCACGATGCCCTCCCCTCGTGGAAACGCGCCCGTCATCGGGACCTGCGGCGCCCGCGGAGCGGGCGCCGCCACTGCTGGTTCTATCCGGCGCGGAACCCTCCACCGCCGCCACCGCCCGAGAAGCCGCCACCGAAACCTCCGCCTCCGCCGCCGAAGGCCCCATGACCGGAACCCGTGCCAGACGGCGACGACGTGAGCACGCCGGAGATGTTGTGCAGGCTGCTGAACAGGCCGTCGGAGATCGAATCCAGGCTGAAACCGCCGCCGGGCAGGCCGGCGGGCATCCCGGTGGGCACGCCCAGGGGTGCGCCCGTACCAGGCTGACCGGTTCCCACCCACGGACCTCCGGGACCGGGCAAGACCATGGGCAGATACCACGACGGCGCCGGCAGCTGAAGCTCCTGGAAGCGGGACACCCAGGCCTTCTCGACCCCGAACGCCACCGCATAGGGCAGGTACCGCTCGAAGGTGTCGCGCGCCGTCGCCATGTCCTGGTAGCGGGTCAGGTCACGCAGGTAGTTGCGGAACGCCTCCCACTGTCGCGTCTCCTGCGCCCCCTTGGCCGTGCGCTTGGGCATGGCTCCGGAGAAGAGCAGGAGGATGACGCCTGAGACCAGCGACCCCACGAACAGCCAGCCCCAGCCCGGCAGGGAAAGAAAGACCCCGAGGACGAAGGAGCCGCCCACGCCGAAGATGAGTAGAGCGATGCCGAGGCCCATCCAGGTCGCCCGGGCGGCCTTGGGGTTGCTCACGAAGAACCCGCGCTGCGTCACCTCACTGTAGATCTTGTCGACTATGGGGCCGACGTGCGTGTAGAACTTGTTCTTGAGGTCGCCTGAGGTCACTTCATCACGTTGTCCGAAGACGGCGTCGGCCACCTGGCGCTCGTAGCCGACCAGGTCGTCGAAGGGCTTGAGCTTGCGGAACACGTTCTTCGTGGTCCGGAAGACCCACACGCCTTCCTTCTGATCCTCGATCTCCAAATACCCGCGGCGGGCCAGGTCGATGATGGTGGCCACCACCTCTTTGACGTCGACCTTCTCGTCGATGACCGCCCCGGCCACGGCCGGGGGCGCATCCGAAGGCGGTGCGGTCACGTAGCTGGCGAACGCGGCCGACGGCTCGTCACGCCCGCGCCGCCGCCACGCCATGAACATCCCGAGCAAGACGAAGATCGGCATGGCGAAGCCCACCTTGGGCACGATCCAAGCTGCGACGCGCTTCGCGGTCCAGGTGAACTTGACGACTCCCTTCGGGAAGCCGGCGGTGATCCAGAACTTGGTGTAGGCCGGGAAGGGGCCCGCGGTGTACACCATGTTGGAGGACGCGGGCGAGGTCACCTCGTTCGAGACGCCCGGGCCGGTCTGTATCGCTCCGCTCATGTCCTTGGAGGCCACGGCCCCGGGAAGCTTGACGGTCGCCGTCGAGGCTCCGATCGGCACCGGCGTGTCCGCGTCGAAGACGTACCACCGCAGCTCGTCGCCCTGGTCGAAGAAGAAGATGGTGCCGACGGCGCGGTACTTGATGGTCCAGGTGGCCGACGTGTCGGCCAGATCGAAGTTGAGCTGCACCACCTGGTTCGTCCCCTCGCGGAAGGTCTGCCATGTACCCGGCCCCGTGCCTTGCGGCAGCGGCTGCCCGTTCTGCAGGACCTGGAAGTCGGTGAGGGCGTCGACGTTACCGGTCGGTATGACCCGACCGACGAAGGTGAAGGGGCCCACGAAGGTGAAGGTGACTTCCTCGGTCACCAGGACATCGCTGTTCTTCTGGACGTCCAAGGTGGTGTCCATGCGCTCGATGCGCCACTCCTTGGCCTGAGCAGCGGCCGGCAGCACCACTCCCAGCACCATGAACGCGGCCAGAAGCGCACCGAGACTGAGGGCGGTGACGACGCGACGGATGCGGGCACGCCTCGAACCGGGGGCGGGAGACTGCTGGCGATGCGGCGAGAGCACCTCGACCCCCTAGGACGCCTGGCCTGAGCCGCCGCCCGGAGTGGCGCCACCGGGAGGCGTCCCACCCTCCGGGGTGCCCGAAGGCTCGCCTCCACCTGTCTGCTCCGCGGGCGCGCCACCTGAGCCTCCCGCGGCGCCGGCGCTGGGTGGCTGCTCCCCCGCCACCGGGGCGCTCGGGGGCGCTACAGCGGCTTCCGGCCCCAGCTTCTGTCCGCAGTTGGGGCAGAACTTGGAGCCCACGGGCAGCGTCGCCTGGCACTTAGGGCAGGTGATCGTCGCAGCCAGATTGGCGCCGCACTCGGGGCAGAACTTGCTGCCGACGAGGATGTCCTTGCTGCAGTTGGGGCAGCGCATCTTGGGCTGGGCGCCGGACGCCATGGCCTGCTGGAGCATGCCCGGTATCATCATCCCGAGGCCGGCGCCTGCGCCCAGGCCCACACCGGTGGCGGCGGCCTCTCCGATACCCGATCCACCGCCTCCTCCTGGGCCTCCGCCGCCGCCTTTGGCGATGTCGCCGATGGCCTGGGCGGCCTTGAACTGGAAGTACCGGTCCATGCCGCCGATGGCCTCCATGCCGCTGCGCTCGTCGATGCGCTTGAGCACTTCTTCCGGCGGGGTTATGGCGTTGACCACGAAGTCGACCAGGCCGATGCCGTACTGGTAGAAGTCGTCCTTCACCCTGGCCTTCAGGCCGGCGCCGATCTCGTCATAGTATCGGGGCAGGTCGAGCACCGAGTCCAGGGTCTCGCCGAGGATGTCCTGCAAGCGACCGACGATGATCCCGCGCAGGAAATCCTCTATCTGGGCGGTCGTGAATATGGCGCGCGTGCCCACCAGCTTCAGGACGAGGAGCTTGGGGTCCATCACCTGCATCGAATAGATGCCGTTGGATCGCAGCCGGATCATCTTGAACTCGGCGTCCCGGAACAGCACCGGTTCCGTGGTGCCCCACTTCTGATCCGTGAAGACGTTCTGATTGACGAAATAGACCTCCGCCTTGAAAGGCGTATCGCCGAAGAGAGGCGTCGTGATGAGCGAGGTCAGGAAGGGGACGTTCTGGGTGGAGAGCGTGTGGCGGCCGGGTCCGAAGACGTCCAAGGCTTTGCCGTCGCGGAAGAATACCGCCCACTGGTTCTCGCGCACGATCAGCTGCGAACCCATCTTGAACTCGCCGGACCCCTGCTCGGGGATCCGGTGGACCATCTCGTTTCCGGCCTGGTCGATGTACTCGATTATCTCCATGAGAGCCATCTGCTACCTCCCTACGCCCGTGATGAGGTGCTCGCGCGCGCTGAAGTGCTCGGCCATGGCGTCCAACCTCTGGTCGAGCAGCTCCAGGTCGGAGCGCAGCGACGGACTGCCGGCCGAGAGGGCGTTGATCAGCTCCTCCAACGCCCGTGTCTCTTCCTGCATCTGAGCGTCGAAGGCGTAGAGCTGGTCAAGCATGTCCTCATCCACCTTGACGGTGTCGAAAAGCCCGGCGTAGCCGTAGTCCGCGTAGAGCACACGATCCTTTATCGTGCGGAGCTTGCGGTTCTCGGTGTCAACGATGCCCAACAGCTTCAGGTCGCCCTGGCGCGAGATGTCCAGCACGAGCTCCTCGAGCACCCGACGCGCGTCCTCCAGGCGCTCGGCGACATAGGTCCGCTGGAGCTTGTCGGCCTCCCGACGCAGCTCCTTCTCCTTGTAGCCTTTGTAGCCCGGTATGTGCTCGGCCGCCCTCTCGAACCAGTTCTTGCTCTCCTCGATGCGCCCGCCGATGTCGTCCACCGTTGTCTCCTCCCTCTGTAGCCCCCCGGCCTCGGGGCCGGCCTCGATCGAGAACCCCCTCTACTATGCCGTACGCACCCCCTCCTCCGCTACTCCTCGCAGGCTGCTGGAATATGACTTGTCGCGGCGGAGGACGACGTATGACGCCTCCAAGCGCGCTTCGGCCGCCGGGACTTCGTTTTTCGGCAGCCTCCTTACGCTTGCAGTGCATCGAACTCTCGAAAAAGGAAACGCCAAAAGGAGTCGCGGGCGTACCTTCTGTCGTACGCGGCGGGCAAGAAGAGCAGCTCGGCGCCGGTGAGAGCCAGGTCGTAGTCTATCGAGCGCAAACCGGATGTCGCCCAGGTCTCGACGGCCAGATACACGAAGTGCGCCACGGTCTCGGCGTCGGCGGCCGAGAGGAGTACCGGGCTCACCTGCCCGAACCCCGGCCCCTCGTCCTCGCCCTCGGGCGACGCCACCAGGCGCGGAGCCGATGACCGCGCCTCCGGGGCGCCGGGATGCGCCTCGAAATGCGGCTGGGCCAGGACCAGCCCGGTGCCGAGCTGTTGCACGGTCACTCGATTGAGTGTGAACGCGGGCACGTAGATGAACGGTGGTTGCGGCGACGCGTTCCGAAGGATGTTCGCCCACACCGAGCCCGGGGGCGCCCAGTGATCCCCTTCTTTGGACTTCACATCGGCCTCCGCTCGGAAGCGCCACGCGGCGACGTAACGTATCTCGGCGGGCAGCGCCAGCCCGGTGGTCATCTCCCCCGTGGCCGCCTTCACCTCGCGGAGACCCTCGCCCGAAGGCTCGAACGCAAGCCGGCAGCGAGGGCACACGAAAACCTCGGCTCCCGTGGGTACGTCCAGGGAAAGGCCGCAGCCCGCGCAGAGCAGGGGGACGAGGTCAGGCCGAGAAGGGCTCGTGATACTCGACCTCCTTGACCAATCGGAATCGCGCGAACGACGCCACGGCCAGCGCGGCCAGGAGCATGATGGCGTAGGGGCTCAGCGCGGCGGCGCTCTGCCACGTGGAGCCAGCCGAGAGGACGGCGGCGAGCAGCACGCCGAGCACCGCGTACGAAGCGAGGAACCAGGCTAGACGCCGGCTGTTGTCGGCCGGAGCCCGCGCCGCGTGGATCACGCCGCTCCGCGCGTCGACGACCATCTCGTACAGGCGCCCCCTGTAGCGATAGCGCAACGACCAGAGCGGGTAGTAGATGAGCGCCGCGGACTCTTTCAGCAGGAACAGGCGCGATTCTCGGCCAAGGGTCCCGGTCGGAGGGCACAGGAAGCTTTCACGGGCTCGTTCCCGCACCGTCCCGAGGTCCCGCTCGCTCTGCAGCACCACCGCCCCTCGTTCCAGCTCGCCCACCAGGTAGGGCAGGGTGTGCTCGCGGCCGGTGATGCGGGGGCGACCCATTCCGAGGACGGTCAGGTCGGCGGCTTCCTGGTAGAAGCGCCGCTCCCCCAAGAAGCCTTCTTCCACCGGCTCATCCACCAGCTCGGTGACCACCACGTCACCCTCCCCGGTGTGCACGATCTCCGCTCGGGTGTGGATCTTGTGCCCGAACTCCCATCCGACCACGTGGGCTCGGTACTCCCAGATAGGCACGTAGAGCAGATCGGCCTCGACAAAGGCCGACTCGCGTATGTCGGAGGGCGCGTCCGGGTGCTCCCAGAGCCAGCGCGCCGCGTGACCGACAGCCTGCAACCGTTGGACCCGAGCCGGGAAGTACCGGCGCGAGAAGCCATCCTCGAGAGCGGTGAGGAAGGCGGTCCCGCAGGACGCGCACTCGATGACCCGATCGCCGTCGCGACCCTGAAGGCGACCCGCGCAGCGGGGGCATGAGACCGACCGGAGCGTCGCTGCCGCCGGTGACACGGGCGTGGGTGACTCAGCCACGGGTCGCCACCAACCACCGGTAGAAGGGGTGCAGCGCGATGGCCGTGACGACCACTGCCCCCAGCTTCAGCGGCAGACTCGGGATCAGAAGGGCCTCGCCGAACAGCACCACACCCGCGCCGAGTGCCAGCCCCCATTCCCCCACCACCTGGGAGCGACCCGGGTGACGCAACGCCAACACCCGCCCCGCTCCGGCCTCCACCAAGGCGACGAAAGTCTCGCCTCCGTACTTGTAGCGGACCGGGTAGTAGACGCGCTCCTCGAGGGCAAGCTCGCGCACCGCGGGGTCGCCGACGGCCAGACGGATCTCTTCGCGCAGGATCTCGTCGGAGGCGGCTATCCGCCTCGACATATCGTCGGCCGACCCGGCTGCCGCCTCCGGCCACGATCCCTCGCCCTCCGGCACCAGCTCAGCCGGCGCGCGCCCCAGGTCGGCGACCTCCGGCGCAGGCAGCGGCGCCAGGGGGACGACCCGATCGGAGTCGAAGGTGCGGAGCCGCAAGAAGGGGAACGAAGTCAGCGGGCCCACTTCCAGTCCGGGCGCCGCCGCCACGTTCCGGGGAAGATCGGGAAGGGCGAACCAGCCGAGCACGGCCTGAGCGGCCGCCTCCCGGCTGACGCGCACGGGCTGTCTCAGCCGGTAGACCCGGAGGCCCGCGGCGGGGCGCAAGGTCGAGCCGCACGATGGGCACGGGAACGTGTCCACCTGGTGGGGCGGCACGACGAGCACCCCGCATTGGGGGCATGGGATCTCTGTGGCAAGACCTATCCCGGCGACCATTGCCTACATATCGGCCGCCGTCCCCACTTACATGAACGGCGGGTACGCGATCAGACGAAGCGCAACACCCCGCCGATCCGCCCGAACGAATCCAGGTCCGGCAGTTGCTCGGCCACCTCCACGAAGGTGCCGTTGATGACCGCCGTGCGGACGGCCTCGCCGACCGCGTCCTCGACGCGCAGAGTACGACCTCCACAGACCGGGCACTCCTCGATGGGCGTGAGGACCGTGTGGTCGCAGACCAGGCATCGCCAGCCGGGAGGCCGGTAGCCACGCTCGACCAGCAGGGTCTGGAGCTGGCCTCGCCGTAGTGCGGCCAGGGTGGCGTCGAAGCCGGCGACACCGTGTCCTAGGGCGCTCAAGCCTTCGCGGATGCGCCCGGCGAGCTTGAGCATCTCGTCGTGCCGGGCGGCCTCGACGGCCTCGCGTGCGCTGACCAACATCTGGTTCAGGCTCTGGGCGGCGTCCCACGGGATCTCCGCCGTGACCCGCGCAGCCGCGCGCGCACTCAACGCGCGCCGGAAATTGGCCACGATGTCGTGCTGCCCGCAGAGCACCACCCGTCGAGCGTCGGTCTCGTCCAGCAGCTTGTCGAGGACCACGGCCACTTCCTTGAAGTGCAGGTCGACCAGGGTCTCCTGACGAGCGGCCGCGAAGTACTCCTTGACGGGTACGTCGCCGGTCTCGCGGTCGGAGGACTTCAGGTAAGGACCCGTGAGGTCGTCCTCGCGGGTCACGCGCCACTCGTCGATCAGGTACACGCTGCTCTCGTCTCGGCTGACGCGCACGACCACGAACGGTTCGAGCAGCGACAGCGCGTGGATCAGAGGGCGCACGTAGGGAGTCGGCTCGACCACGAGACGGTTCAACAGGCGCATGGGCAGAGCGACCTGCTCGAAGACGCCGCCGGCTCCGTCGGCGAACACCGCGATGCCTTCAGTGTGCTGGTCGACCTCATAGTTCTGCACGTCCAGGATACGCTGGACGTCTTCCTGCAGGTCACGCTCCTGCTTCTTGTCCAGGTCGCGTTCCTTGACCACGCGACTGAACTCGCTGTTCAGGAAGGTGGGAACCGTCTGCCGCCAGTCGTCCAGCCGGCTCGTCGAGAGCGTGACGGTGAGAAACGTCCCCGCCGGGCTGCGCAGACCCGCCAGACTCTTGATCTTGTCCTTGCCGATCATATCGACCCCTTTCTCTCTGTAGGACCGCCATGGGGGCGGGCACGCTGTGAGAAAGGGGTCTCAGTCGGCGGTATCGTCCTCGGGCGCCGGCTCCTCCCCGTGGGAGGGAGAGTCGGATTTGGCTGCAGCTTCGGACCCGGGTTCAGCCGCGACGTGGTTCTCGGCCTGAGCGTGCAGGGCCTGGTCGCGCCGGAAGCGCTCCTCACGTTCGCGGAACTTCTCGAGTACCGCCGATTTCTCTGAATCACGGGCCACGTCGCTCATATTGGGCGTGCCATGCTTGGAGCGAGAGGCTTCGAACACCTGGGCCGGCGTCATAGCGCCCGCCTGACCGCCTCGCATGGACCTATCCACCTTCTTATCTGCCATGATGCCCTCCTCGGGTACGCGTTGCCGCGGCGGGAGTGACGGGCCGACATGCACGGGCAGCGCGGGTGTCGGCCCTGTAATTGTACATCTCCCCCAAAAACGGGTAAACGATACGATATACCGACCGTGTGCCCTCAAGACGATACTCCGTCCCGCCTCCTCGGCAACCGCGAGCTGGCCGACCTGTTCCAGCTGATAGCCGACTACCTGAGTCTCGACGGTGAGTCGGTGTACCGGGTGCTTGCATACCAGAAGGCGGCGGACGTGTTCAGAGAATACCCCACCTCTGTGATCCAGTTGGCCCGGGACGGCTGTCTGCAGACTCTCTCGGGCATCGGTCCGGCGATCGAGGACAAGGTGCGGGAATACCTGGGCGAGGGCAGCATCGCGCTCCTCGAGAAGCTGCGTGCCCGGTACCCCGAGGGCGTCCTCGACCTCGTGAAGTTGCCCGGGGTCGGCCCCAAGAAGGCCAAGGCCTTGTGGACCGCCCTAGGCATCGACGGGATCGCGTCGTTGGCGGAAGCCATCCGCCAGGGCCGGGTGCGCGAGATCCCCGGCATGGGAGCCCGTACCGAGGAGAACCTACTGCGCGCCCTGGAGGCCTACGAGCAGCGCTCGGAGAGCGGGGACCAGAGACAGCTCATCGGTACCGTCGAGACCCTCGCGGACTCGCTGGTCACCGCCCTCAGGGGCATGCCCGGTGTCGAGCGGGCCGACTACGCGGGGAGTCTCAGGCGGCGCCGGTCGACCATCCGCGACCTCGACCTGGTTGTAGCTTCGACCGAGGCGGACGCGGTCATGGACGCCTTCGAGCGCCTCCCCCAAGTCGCCGCCGTGAACGAACGCGGCCCCACGAAGCTGGTCGCGCGGGCTCACCGCGGCCTCTCCGTCGACCTGAGGATCGTCGCCCCGGCATCCTACGGTAACCTTCTGCAACACTCCACCGGCAGTGCCGAGCACAATGTGGCGCTGCGCGGGTACGCGCAGCGCCACGGCCTGAAGGTGTCCGAGTACGGCATCGAGGAGACGGCGACCGGCCGGGTCATCGTGTGCGGCACCGAGGAGGAGGTCTACGGCGCGCTCGGCCTCCCCTGGATCCCTCCCGAGTTGCGCGAGGACAGGGGCGAGCTCGAGGCGGCTCGCGCAGGGACACTGCCGTCACTC
>JAJZQZ010000120.1 GCA_021802965.1 Actinomycetes bacterium | reverse complement strand
GTACGGGCGAGGCATGACATGAACGTGGGTGTGAAGTGAGCGGGTTGAGCAGCTTCTTGGTGGCGGCCTTGGGCTTGGGCTTCCTGGTCCTGGTCCACGAGTTCGGCCATTATGTGACAGCCAAGATCTTGGGCATCCGGGTGGAGGAGTTCTCCATCGGATTCGGACGCTACCTGGTCAAACGCCGGTGGGGCGACACCGTCTACGGCATTTCGGCGCTGCCCCTCGGGGGCTATGTCCGCGTCACCGGGATGCACCGCGAGGAGTTCGAGGCTCGGGTGAAGGCGGCCGAGGAAGAGCGGTCCTGGACCGGCAAGGACATGGAGTCGCGCATGACCGGCCAGTCCGCCATCAGCGACGAAGAGGTGGCGCGGACGCCGCTGGAACGCCGGTACTATGCTCGGCCCGTGTGGCAACGCATCGCCTTCATCATCTCCGGCGTGAGCATGAACGTCGTGGCCGCCTTCGTGTTCATGTTCTTTGTGGGTCTGCAGGGTTACTCGACCCCGACCACCGTGGTGCAGCAGGTCTCGCCGGGCAGCGCCGCGGCCGGGGCCGGCATGGCGACCGGCGACAAGGTGGTGTCTCTCGCGGGGCAGCCGGCCAAGGACTGGGCGACGGTCCAGCAGGCCATCCGGGACAACCCGGGCGCGACGGTCCCTGTGGTCATCGAGCGGGCGGGCAAGACGTTGCAGCTCCAGGCGACGATCGGCAGGCGTGCCGACGGGACCGGCCTGCTGGGTGTGAGCCCGCAGGTGCGTGAGGTGCAGCCCGGCTTCGTCGAATCGTTCTCCTTCGCGGGCACCCAGACCGCTCGTCTCTTCACGCTGACGTTCCGCGGCATCGGCGACATGGTCAGCGGCAAGGCGCCGGTCACCGGGTCGCAGGGTCTGTCCGGGCCGATCGGCATCGTCACCATCTCCTCGGAGGCGGTCCGCGGCGGCTTCTTCCTGAGTCTCCTGGCCTTCATCAGCGTGCAGTTGGCCATCATCAACATGCTCCCTCTGCTTCCGCTCGACGGGGGCCACGTGCTTTTCGGCATCATCGAGAAGATCAGCGGACGTTCCGTCTCCCTGAGGACCTTCGAGCGCGTCTCGGTGGTGGGCGTCTCTCTGTTCCTGCTTCTGGCCATTGTGGCGACCAGTAACGACATCGGCCGCCTTTTCTCCGGCCAGACCGGCCTGTAGGAGGCTGCTGAAGATCGAAGCCTTGGCCCCCAGAACACGCCGGACGGCGCGATACGGCGTCCTCTGTCGCGCACGAAGCGCTGCTACGAGCGCTCCCTGCGTCCTTGTCTCACGCTCGCCCGTTCGCGCTCCGGCGGCGAAGCGTCACTCTTCAGCAGCCTGCTAGAACCGGCACCCGGAGAGGCAGCGACATGTACAGCACGGTGCAGGTGTCGGTGGGAGGGGTGTGCGTCGGGGGCGACGCCCCGGTCGTCATCCAGTCGATGACGAACACCGTCACCACCGACGTCGAGGCCACCCTTGCCCAGGTGCGCGCGCTGGCCACGGCGGGCGCAGCTTTGGTGCGCGTCGCCGTCCCCGACGCGGACGCGGCCGAGGCCTTCGGCCCGCTCGTTGAGGGCTCGCCGGTGCCCCTCATCGCCGACGTGCACTTCGACCATCGTCTGGCGGTGGCCGCTCTTGAAAGAGGAGCGGCCGCGGTGCGCATCAATCCCGGCAACATCGGGGGGCCCGAACGAGTGCGCGAGGTGGTCGAGGCGGCCCGCGCTCATGGCGCGGTTATCCGCGTGGGGGTGAACAGCGGGTCTCTGCAGCGCGACCTGCGCGACCTTGAAGCCCGCGATCCAGCCGCCGCCCTGGTCGAATCCGCGGTGCGGTATTGCTCGCTGCTCGAGGATCTCGGCTTCACTCAGATGAAGGTCTCGGTAAAATCTTCATCGCCGCTCGAGACCATCGCGGCCAACCGGCTGCTGTCCCGGCGGATCCCGTATCCGCTCCACCTGGGCGTCACGGAGGCGGGGACGCCGTGGGCGGGAGCCATACGGAGCGCGGTCGCCCTCGGCGCGCTGCTCGAGGGCGGAGTCGGTGACACGATCCGAGTGTCGCTCACCGGCGATCCCGTAGAGGAGGTCCGGGTCGCTCGGGAGATCCTGACGAGCTTGGGTCTCGCCCGCGGCGGGCCCCGGGTCATCTCCTGTCCCACCTGCGGCCGCACCCGGGTCGGCCTCGAAGCCCTGGCCGTAGAGGTCGAGCGGCGCTTGGAAGGCCTTCGGCCGGAGCTCGAAGCCCGGGAGTTGGATCTCGAGGTGGCCGTCATGGGTTGCATCGTCAACGGTCCTGGAGAAGCTCGCCGTGCTTCCTTCGGTATCGCCGGGGGAGACGGCGAGGGAGTGGTGTTCGCCGACGGGCGGCCCGTGCGAAAGGTGCCGGAAGAGCTGCTGGTCGATGCCCTGTTCGAGCAGATCACCGGTTGGATGAGCGCGACGCGATCGGCGCCCCCCTCAGCGGCCGGGGAGAGATCCGGGCTCTAGAAGGCTGTCCTCGGGCCCTGCCCTTGCACGGCCGGGCCGGGTGGGAGAACATGGGTGGCCCCCTGTGGGCTTGACCGGCCATCCGTGGAGGAGAGACTCGATGCGGGCTTCCCAGCTCTTCATGCCGACCCTGAAGGACGATCCCTCCGACGCCGAGGCGGCCAGCCACAAGCTCCTGGTCCGCGGCGGCTTCGTGCGGCAGTTCGCGGCCGGCATCTACATCTTCCTGCCTCTCGGCTGGCGGGTCATGGAGCGCGTCAACCGGATCATCCGGGAGGAGATGGACGCAATCGGCGCTCTCGAGCTCTCCATGCCGACCATCCATCCGGCCGAGGTGTGGCAGCAGACCGGCCGCTACTACGACATCGGGGCGGAGATGTTCCGCCTGAAGGATCGAGGCGACCGGGACATGGTCCTCGCGATGACCCATGAGGAGGTCTTCGCCTGGCTGGCCGGACGCGAGCTGCGCTCCTATCGCGATCTGCCGCAGATCTGGTACCAGATCCAGACGAAGTTCCGCGACGAGCCTCGCCCCAAGGGCGGTGTCCTGCGCGTCCGCGAGTTCCTCATGAAGGATTCGTACTCGTTCGACATCGATGTGGAGGGACTCGAGGTCAGCTACGCCAAGCACATCGAGGCCTACGACCGCATATTCACCCGCACAGGTCTGCGCTTCTACCGCGTGGAGAGCGATCCCGGCATGATGGGGGGCCTCGGGGCCCACGAATACATGGCGGACTCTCCGGCGGGCGAAGACCGGGTGGCTCTCTGCGAGTGCGGCTACGCGGCCAATGTGGAGCTGGCCCGCTCGATAGCGTTGCCCCCCTCCGCTGAGGAGGTCACCGACCTCGAAGGGTCGGAGGGTCCGGTGGAGGTCTCCACGCCGAACACGCGGACGATCGCCGAGGTGAGCTCCCTGCTCGGCATCCCGGCGTCGGGCCTGATCAAGTCGCTCCTGATGATCTCCGACGGACAGCCGGTGCTCGCCATGGTGAGGGGCGACCAGGAGCTGCGCGAGCGGAAGCTCGAGCGGGTGCTCGGAGCTTCGTTCCGCCCGGCACACCCCGAGGAGGTCAAGGAGATAACCGGCACCGAAGGCGGCTTCCTGGGCCCTGTCGGCTTGTCCGGGGTCCGGCTGCTGGCCGACCTGAGCCTGGCTCCCGACGGACCCGGGGGCGCCCGCGGCTACGTCACGGGCGCCAACAAGCTTCACGCCCACCTGCGCGGTGTCGTGCTGGGCCGCGACGCCCAGGTGGAGTTCGTCGATCTTCACGAGGCCACGTCCGGCGAGGGCTGCCCCGAGTGCGGCGGGGTGCTGCGGATAGAGCAGGTGATCGAGGTGGGCAACATCTTCAAGCTGGGGACCAAGTACTCGGACCCTCTGGGTGTGACCGTGCTCGACGAGGACGGGGTCGAGCGCCCCGTCATCATGGGCTCGTACGGCATCGGGCCCGCGCGCATCATGGCCACGGCCGTGGAGCAGGGTAACGACGAGCGGGGCATCGTGTGGCCCAAAGCCATAGCGCCCTTCGATGTGCAGCTGGTGCAGGTGCAGGCGGCCGACGAGACCCAGACGGCGGTCGCGGCCGAGGTCTACTTCATGCTGGGCGAGCAGGGATGGGACGTCCTCTGGGACGACCGCGACGTCCGCGCAGGCGTCAAGTTCGCCGACGCGGAGCTGATCGGGGCGCCCGTGCGGGTGACCGTCGGCAAGCTGGCCGCCCACGGAGTGGTGGAGGTGCAACCACGCGCCGGGAGCGAGCGTCAAGAGGTAGCCCTCGCCGAGCTGGCCGCGACTGTGGCGTCGCTCTGGCAGGCCGCCCGCTGACACCCTGACGACCGGGCTGTGGATGGTGGATCGGAGTCGCGCAGTTGCGTGGCGCGCGAGGTAAGACCTTTGAGGTAACCTCCTTCTCCTTGTGAAGCTTAGGTGGTTGTTCAGGCCTCCGACGCCTGTGGTATACTTCCGGCGTCGCTGAGGAACACTTTCAAAGGAGCGTGACGAAGTGGGTGCGGTATGGCCCGCTTTTGTTTTGTGCGGATTCCGGTAATGAAGCTGACGGAGACATGGGTGCAACAGATCCTCGATGAGAGCGGTTCGAATGTGGAGTTGGTCGCGCTCGAAGATGCCGGAAACCGGCGTCATCGTGTGATCCGGCTGTACATCGATCACCCTCGAGGAATCAGCCACGAGCTGTGCGCGAACGTGTCGGGTCTGGTCGGCGCGGCTCTCGACACGGGGGACGTCATCGACGGCCCCTATACGCTCGAGGTGAGCTCCCCGGGCCTGGAGCGGCCGCTGACCAAGCCCGCGCACTTCGAGGCTCAGCTGGGCAACAAGGTCAACGTAAGAACGGCCGAGCCCGTCGGCGGCAGGCGGACGTGGCGGGGGGTCCTGCGGGAGGTCCGCGGGGACGAGATCGTTGTCGACGACGGCGCTGAGAGTGCGGTCATCGGCCTGGGGCAGATCGCCAGGGCCAATCTGGTGTACGAGTTCGAGCAGGGGAGAAGCGATGAATAAGGAGACGATCGAGGCGCTCCGGCAGATAGAGAAAGAGAAAGGCATCCCCTTTGCCGTGCTCATCTCCGCCCTCGAGGACGCCCTGCATTCGGCTTATAACAAGACCGCTCACGCGGTGCCGTTCTCCGAGGTCAAGATCGATCAGGAGACGGGCGAGATCCACGTGTTCCAGCTGATCTTCCCTGAGGGGATGGAGCCCGAGATCACCGATGAGGAGACCGAGGTCGAGATCGACTACTCCATAGCCGAGCGCGAGGAGATCACTCCCGACGACTTCGGGCGCATCGCCGCTCAGACGGCCAAGCAGGTCATCTACCAGCGCATCCGCGAGGCCGAGCAGGAGATGTTCTTCAACGAGTACTCCAGCCGGCTCGGCGAGATCGTGACCGGCATCGTCCAACAGTCTGACAATCGCTACACGTTGGTCGACCTTGGCCGCGTGGAGGGTCTGCTGCCCAAGAGCGAGCAGGTACAGACCGAGCGCTACGAGCACGGCATGCGCTTGAAAGCGGTGATCAAGGAGGTCTCGCCCAACCCCAAGGGACCGCCCATCATCCTGTCGCGGCGCAGCGAGGAGCTCATCCGCAGGCTGTTCGAACTCGAGGTGCCGGAGATCTCCGACGGTCTGGTCGAGATCGTGGGCGTGGCCCGCGAACCCGGCTATCGTTCCAAGATCTCGGTCGTATCCCACAGTGACGGGGTCGACCCGGTGGGTGCATGCGTGGGTCCGCGAGGCTCTCGGGTGCGTATGGTCGTCTCCGAGCTCCGCGGCGAGAAGATCGACATCATCCCGTACAACGAAGAGCCCGCGCGCTTCGTGGCCAAGGCCTTGTCGCCGGCCCGCGTTCGCGAGGTCCTGCTCGACGACGAGGCGAAAGAGGCCACCGTCGTGGTCCCCGACGACCAGTTGTCCCTCGCCATCGGCAAGGATGGGCAGAACGCCCGTCTGGCCAACAGGCTCACAGGCTGGAAGATAGATATCAAGTCGGAGACCGAGATGGCGGATGAAGAGAACCGCTACACGGTGACCGAAGCGGAGTTCGACGTAGCCGATGGGCGTTGTCACGCTCTCACGAGCGGCGGCAAGCGCTGTCCGAATGCCGCGTTGCCAGGCAGCCGCTATTGCGGTATACCGTCGCATCAGGCGCTGGCGGGGTCGGAGGAGAAAGGGTAAGACGGACGGCGAGCGAGGCGGGAGCCCGCCGCTCACAGGCGGCAGGGCACGGCACGTGCCCGAGAGGCGCTGCGTGGCCTGCGGGCGTCGCGGACCACAGGGGTCTTTCGTGCGGTTCGAGCTGGATCCCGCGCACGAGCCGCCCGAAGTGGTCTTGAGGGCTCCCACGGCGACCCGGCGCGGAAGGGGAGCCTACCTGTGCGGCAGGCTCGTGTGTTTTGAGCAGGCGGTGCGTCGGCGGGCCTTTGGCAGGTCCTTCAGACGGACCGTGGCAGTTCCCGCGGACAGTCTGCGGTTGGCGTTTTTGACAGTGGTAGAAGAGGTTACCGGACCTATGGCAGGTGAATCGTGGCGAAGAGACGGATCTACGAGCTAGCGAAGGAACGGGGTCTCACCACCCAGGAGTTGGCCGATCAGTTGCGAGCCGCCGGGGTGGAGGTGAAGAGCAACCTCTCCAGCGTCGAGGAGTCCGACCTAGAGCGCCTCGCGAAGCCTGCCCGGAAGGCGGCGAAGGAGTCGTCTCTCACCCAGGAGCCCTCCGCCGTCGAGGCGGCCAAGCCCGCGCGACCCGCCGCGGGCGAGCCCAAGCCCAAGACCGTTCGGACGTCCACGCCCGAGCCCGCTGCAGAGGCGACATCTCCGGCAGCCGTATCGGCCCCGGAACCCCCGGCTGAATCAGCGGTCGAACCCGCTCCGGCTGAATCGCCGGCCGAACCTGCTGCGGCCGAGACAGCGAAGCCGGCGCCGGCGCGTGAAGGCGCGCGTCCGCCGGGCACACCTCCGGGGGCGACGAAACCCCAGCAGATCGGTCCGCGGATCGTCGCCACGGCGGAAGAGTTGCGCGCCAAGGAAGACGCGGCTCGGGCCCAGAGGGCTGCGAGTGGGCCGCGCAAGGCGGGCGGCAAAGGCGGGCGGCTACAGGATATGCCCACCGTCGTCGGCCCCGGCGTTCCCGTGCGCAAAGGCGTCAAGCCCTCAGGGACCGTCCTGACCAAAGGCGCCGAACCGCCGCCACCTCCTCCGGCTCCGCCGAAACCAGCCGCAGCTGTGGCTGCGAAAGCACCCGGTCGTCCCGCCGCACCCGGTGAGTCTCGGCCTGGTGGCCCGCCTCGTCCCGGTGGTGCGCCGCGCCCCGCGGGACCCCCTCGCCCAGGCGGCGGACCCGCGCGCACGACCGTTCCAAAGCCGGCTACCACTGAAAGGCCTCACGACGCCGACCGCAAGGCGCGGGGCGTCAAGGCGAAGCCCGCGACCGAAGTGGCCGAACCGGCTCCCGCCCGCATCTGGAGGGCCGACGATCGGCCCACCCGCCGCCGTGTGGTCATCGATTCACAGGCCGGGCGTCGGGGCAAGGGTGCGCCGGGCGCGGTCAAAGGTGCTCCCGTGGCCGAAGCCGAGCGTCCCGCCGCCAAGAAGAAGGCGGTTCCGGGTACGGAGTCGCCCGTAGTCCTGCAGAGCGGCGCGACGGTCAAGGACGTGGCGGATACCCTGGAGATCAGTCCGAGCGAGATCATAAAGACGATGATGAAGCTCGGCGAGATGGTGACGATCACCCAGTCACTGGCCGATGAAGCGATCGAGATCATCGCGAGCGAGTTCGAGCGCCAGGTCGAGATCAAGCACGCCGAGGACGAAACCGAAGAACCTACATTCATCGACGAGCCCGAAGATCTCACGGATCGGGCTCCGGTCGTGACCATCATGGGACACGTAGACCATGGCAAGACCTCCCTCCTGGACGCAGTACGGGCGACCGAGGTGGCAAAGTCCGAGGCGGGTGGCATCACCCAGCACATCGGCGCCTACCAGGTGACCCACAACGCTCGGCCCATCACGTTCATCGACACCCCGGGGCACGAGGCCTTCACCGCCATGCGGGCCCGCGGCGCCAAGGTGACCGACGTAGCCGTGATCGTGGTGGCGGCGAACGACGGGGTCATGCCTCAGACGACGGAGGCCATCGACCACGCTAAGGCCGCTGAAGTCCCCATCTTGGTCGCCATCAACAAGATGGACCTGGTCGACGCCAACCCCGACCGGGTCAAGCAGCAGCTGGCCGAGCAGGGTCTCGTCCCCGAAGCGTGGGGCGGAGAGACCGTGATGGTGGAGGTCTCCGCGAAGCAGAGGCTGAATCTGGAAGAGCTGCTCGACATGATATTGCTGGTCGCCGAGGTGCAGGAGCTAAAGGCCAATCCCAAGGCCGACGCCAGCGGAGTGGTGATCGAGGCCGAGCTGGACATAGGTCGGGGACCCGTCGCCACCCTGCTGGTGCAGCGGGGCACCCTTCACGTCGGCGACGCCGTCGTGAGCGGCGAATCCCACGGCAAGGTGAAGGCGATGTTCGATTTCAAGGGCGCTCCCGTGAACGAAGCGGGCCCCGCCATGCCGGTACAGATCCTGGGCTTCAACACCGTCCCCATGGCCGGCGACTTCGCCATGGTCGTCAAGGACGAGCGTGAAGCGCGGCACCGGGCCGAGAGTCGCACCGCGCGCCTGCGCATGGAACAGATGGCCAAGGGCCGCGGCACCTCGAGCCTGGACGACTTCTATCGCCGGATGAAGGAAGAGGCGGTCAAGGAGCTGCCGCTCATCATCAAGGGCGATGTCGGCGGCTCGGTGGAGGCCCTGGAAGAGGCTCTCAACAACGTGAGCCACCCCGAGGTCAAGGTCCGAGTGATCCATTCGGGGGTCGGGGGCATCAACGAGTCCGACATCATGTTGGCGGCTGCTTCCGGCGCCGTGGTCATCGGCTTCAACGTACGGCCTTCGACGAACGCCAAAGCTTTGGCCGAGACCGAGGGAGTCGACGTCCGCACGTATCGGGTGATCTACAAGGCCATCGAGGACGTCGAAGCCGCTTTGGTGGGTATGCTCGAACCCGAACAGGTCGAGGAGGAGCTGGGCACGGTCGAAGTGCGGAAGGTCTTCTCGTCGTCCAAGATCGGCTCCATCGCGGGCTGCTATGTGCTGACGGGCAAGGTGACGCGCGGAGCCCGGATCCGCCTTCTGCGTGACGGCAAGATCGTGCACGAGGGGACCATAGGCTCGCTGCGCCGCGAGAAGGAAGACGCCCGTGAGGTGCTGACCGGCTTCGAGTGCGGTATCCATCTCGATGGGTATGACGACATCAAAGAAGGCGACATCATCGAGGTGTACGAGATCCGGGAAGTCGCGCGTACGAAGTGATGCGCAAGGATGGACCTGCCCGCGGCTTCGTGGGCATCGCGTCCGTGGAGCTGTTCTTCGGCGAAGCCGGTTCGTTGAAGGCGAAGCGGATGCACCTGCGGCGGATCAGAGACCAGCTCAAACGACGTTTCGGCGCGACCTTCGCGGAGGTCGGCTACCAGGACCTGTGGCAGCGCAGTCGCGTCGTGTTCGCCATAGCTGCCTCTGACCCCACCGTCCTTGAAGCCACGCTGTCAGCGGCCCGCTCGTTCCTCGAGAGTCAGGAGTGGGAAGTGGTGGGACTGGTGGACGAGGTGGTGGAAGTCGATGCCTGATCGAACGATGCGCCTGCGCCGGGTCAACGAGGCGCTCCGGGAAGTGTTGAGCGGAGCCATCGCTCGGGGTGTCAAGGACCCACGGGTGGGCTTCGTCACCGTGACGGCGGTCGACGCCACCCCCGATCTCCGGCAGGCCAAGGTCTTCATATCGGTGCTGGGCAAGACGGCGGCGAAGGAAGCCAGCCTCGTCGCCCTCAGATCCGCCCATGGCTACCTTCAGGCGGTCGTCAACGAGGAGCTCCACCTCAAGCGCACGCCCGCTCTGGAGTTCGTCTACGACGAGAGCATCGACCGGGGGATGCGCATCGGGGCCCTCCTGAAGGACCAGGAGCAGGCCATGGGCATCGACCTCGACTCGCCGGGGGACTCCGAGGGCACCCAGGGAGATGACGAGTGACCGCCATCAGCCCCCGCGAAGTGGCTCAGCGCCTCGTGGGAGAGCGCGAAATCCTGATCTCGTCTCACGAGAATCCTGACGGGGACGCCGTCGGTTCCGTGGTGGCTCTCATGCTGATGGCCGAGCAGCTCGGCGTCGCACACCGGGGCTATATCCCGGGGGAGACACCCACCCCTTCCGAGTACGCGTTCCTTCCCAAGCGGGACCAGATCCTGCGCGGCGCCTTTCCCCGCGTCGAAGGGCACACCACCATATACATCCTCGACTGCGCGACCTCGTCAAGACTTGATCCTGAGGGCCTGCGGTGTGCGGGAGCCTGTCTCAACATCGATCATCACCCAGACAACGCCGGGTTCGGCACACACAACCTGCTCGTTCCGACGGCTTCCTCGACCACTCAGATACTATATGACGCCTTCGTCGCGGGCGGACTCACCATCACCTCAGCCATCGGCACGGCGCTGTACGTCGGGCTTCTGACCGACACCGGGCGGTTCCAGTACGGCAACACGACGCCCTCGGCCCACCGCATGGCCGCTGATCTGCAGGAGCGTGGGGTGGACGTCAACGCG
>JAJZQZ010000119.1 GCA_021802965.1 Actinomycetes bacterium | reverse complement strand
CGGGCCGCGCCGCCGTATCCCCGGGGCCCGGCGGGCGCCGGGACCGGCTCAACTCCCTCGAAGAAGGTCACCGCTCCGCCAGGTAGTCGTTGCTCACCGCCGCGGCCGGGTCGACCGGCTTGGCAAGCAGCCCTGTCTGCACCATCCACGCATCGAGCGCCTCCCAGGCCTGGACGTCCTGCCACCCGGCCGGCTTGCCTGCCGCGGCCGTGGCCATCGAAGGCAGCGCCGCCCGCCACTGAGCCAGAAGGAGGTCCTTCTTCAGCTCGGGATGCCGGGCCACGTAGATGTCGACCGCTTCCTCGGGGTTCTGCGCGGCATACGAGAGTCCGGCCAGCGTCGCCTGGACGAAGGCGCGCACGGTATTCGGATTCTTCTGGATGAAGTCACCGTTGGCGATGATGTTGAGAAAGGCGAAGTCGGGCGTGCCCCAATCGCGGAAGTCCAGGTACGAGAGCTTCGCGCCCGTAGCCTGAGCTTCCACCAGCTCGCCGAATTCCGTGAACGCCATCGCCTGATAGGTGCCCTTCAGGAGGGGAGCCACCAAGTCGAAGCCGGGATCGACCAGCTTCACCGTCTTCGGATCCACGCCATCGGCCTTCAACATCGAATCGTACGAGGCTCTCGTGGACGGGATCATGGGCACGCCGACCACCTTCCCCACCAGCTGCTTGGGTGAGGTGATCTCCACGCCGGGAGCTGCTGCGATCCCCACGGGGGCGTGACTCATGAGGCCCGCCACCGACACGAGGGAGGCGCCTTCAGCGACGCCCATCAGCATGTCGGGCGCGTAGTACAGACCGAACTGGCTCTTACCCGTCGAGACGAACTTGACCACGTCGGTGGCGCCCGCCGGAAGTGTCTGCGTCACCTCGAGGCCCGCGTCCTTGTACATGCCCTTTTCCTGGGCGACATCGATGGGGATGTCGAGGACCCAGGGCACCCAGTCCATGATCAGGTCCACCTTGGACACCTCGGGCGGGGCCGCCCCAGCGGTGGTGGAGGTGGGGACGGCGGTGGACAACGCCCCTTCGGTGGAAACAGGCGCGCCCGACGTCGTGGTCGAGCCCGTGCCGCCACAGGCCGAGGCGAACAAGACCAGCGCGAAGGCGAGCAGCGACGCGGCACACCAGGCGGCACGGCGCGAGGAGGACTTACGGATACGGATGGATCTCATGATGACAGGTCTCTCCTTATCGGACATTTCAGTTCTCGCCGGTCGAGGCCGGGTCGTTCCACCAGCAGATTCTTCGTTCGAGCATCACGGCTATCGCGTACGCGGTAAGACCGAGAGCGGTGATCACGAGCACGGCGGCGAATGCCTGGGCGGTCGCCAGGCGCGAGTTGGCGCTCAGCACCACGTAGCCGAGGCCACGGTCGGTGCCGGTCCATTCAGCCACCACTGCGCCGACGAGGCTGAGCGTGACTCCGGTGCGGAACCCCGCGGCAAGAAACGGTGCCGCTCCCGGCACGCGCACCCGCCAAAAGACGTCCCAGCGCGAGGCGTTCACCGAGCGCAGCAGCAGAAGCAGCTGCGGATCGGTCGACCGGAAGCCCTGCAGAGCCGTCACTGCCATCGGGAAGAAGGCGATGAGCGCGCAGATGACGACTCGAGGAAGATCGCCGTAGCCGAACCAGAGCACCAGGAGCGGCGCCAGCGCTATCACGGGGACGGTCTGCGAGACCACGACGAGCGGGGTCAGCAGTCGATCGAGCAGCTGGGAGTGCACGGCGGCGGCGGCGAAGAGCAGCGCCGCCGCCGCCGCAACCACCAGTCCGGCCCCCGCCTCGAACACGGTATGTGCGGCATTGCCGGCGAAGACGCCCGGCGTGCGGGCAAGCTCGGCCACCACGGCCGACGGGGGCGGAAAGACAAAAGAGGCCACATGGGTCAGCCGGACGATCAGCTCGACCGCGAGCGTCAGCGCCACGAATACCGCCCCCGCCGCCACTCCCGACTTGGACCAGGAGCGACCGCGGCCGCCGGTGCGCCCGCGCGCGAAGCGCACCCACTTGGGCCGGGACTCAGCCCGCAAGGCTCTTGTAGCGAGGTCGTGCATTCCCGCTCCCCGCCACTACCGCTTTTCCGCCGACAGGCAGTCGGCGAACAGAGCATCGGCATTCTTGGCCGCGCAGAAGCTGCCGCACATGGTGCAGGTGTCTTGGTCGGCCGGGGTCCGGCTCGCGCGGATGGCGCGAGCTTCGGCGCCGAATAGTCCAAGCTCGAACTGCCGGTCCCACTGCATATCGCGGCGCGCCTTGGCCATCTCGCGGTCAAGGATCCTGCCCCTTTCACCCAGTTTCACGATATCGCCCATGTGAACCGCAAGACGAGCAACGCGCACGCCCTCGCGCACATCGTGTTCGTCGGGCAAAGCAAGGTGCTCGGCAGGGGTGATGTAGCAGACGAGGTCGGCTCCAAACCTTGACGAGGAAGCGGCGCCCACCGCCGCGGTCACGTGGTCGTAGCCCGCGCCCACATCGCACGGCAACGGACCGAGCACGTAGTAGGGAGCATGGCCAGACATGCGCTTCTGGAGCTGAATATTCCCTTCGATCTCATCGAGGGGAACGTGTCCTGGGCCTTCGACCATCATCTGGCACCCCATCTCGCGGCCGATCTCGGCGAGTTCACAATTCGTGATCAGCTCTGCCACCTGAGCCCGGTCGGAGGAGTCATCGATAGCCCCAGCGCGGATGCCGTTCCCCAAGCTCAGTACCACGTCGTAACGCCGGAGGATGTCGACGACGCGATCGAACTTCTCATAGAGGGGATTGTCCCGCCCGTTGGCCAGCATCCACGAGATCATGAACGTGCCGCCCTTGGAGACCAGACCGCCATAGCGGTAGCCTTGGTTGCGAAGCCGCTCGATCGTGTACAGGTTGATGCCGCAGTGGATGGCCATGAAGCTGATGCCGTCGGCGCACTGCTGCTCGATGAGATCGAAGAGCAGCTCCTCGTCGAGCTTGTCCGGGTCGTGGTAGCGGCGGGTGGCCTCGCAGAAGGCCTGGTAGAGCGGCACGTTGCCAACAGGCAGGTCGGTGGCCGCCAGCACCCGACGGCGCACGTCGTCGAGGTCGCCGCCCACCGACAGCTCCATGAGCGTGTCTGCGCCTTCCTCCTCGGCCGCCTTCGCTTTGCGGATCTCGGCCTCCACGTCGACGATGTCGCTCGACGTGCCGATGCTCGCGTTCACCTTCGTGCGGAGGCCCTCACCGATGCCCACCACTCGGTGCTGGCGGATGGTGTTGTTGGGGATCACGATCGTCCCCCGTGCAACCCGATCACGTACGACCACCGGGTCAAGACCTTCCTCCTGAGCCACCGCCAGGATCTGCGGGGTCACCTCCCCCGCCCTCGCCCTCTCCAACTGTGTCGCCACAACTGCCCCCTTTCCGGGTGTCGGGGGGCACAAAGAAAAAGCCCCCAGCCTAAAGTAGGCCGGAGACTTTGCCATCGTCTCTCAGCAGGGACCCCTTCTCGCGAGGGGCCTACTAGCCGCTGGGCAGGTCTGCTGGCTCTCGGATCGACGCTCCCCCGCGCCTTCCCATCCCCCTTACCCCTCACCGGAAACCGGCGAAAGGCGGTGGGACAGTGGCCTCATGCGAGCTCACTCCCCGATCACAGCGGCGGGACCGCTCGGGATTCTCACCCGATTCCCTATTCTCCCCCGGCCTCGCCGCGACATTCGCGTAGCAAAGCATCACGTCGAGACAAGGGGCACCAAGCGGCGTTGCTCGGTTGTGGCTAAACAAGTACCATGCCTGCCCGGCCGCGTCAACCCGCTACAATGTCGATCCATGCGAGAACTCGACGAACTCACCGATCTGGCGGCCAGTCTCAACGACGCTCCGTCATTCAGCCGAACCGTCGAGCGGCTGGTCGAATGGGCGAAAGGATCGACGGGAGCGGCGTCCGTCTTTCTGCGCCTGAATGAGGAAGCAGCCGACGGAAGCGTCTGGGCGCCCGCGTGCCGGCGCGGTGGGTCCAGCACGAGCTTCGATCGGGACGAAGCCCTCGTCTCGGCGGCCGAATGCATCTGCGGACACGTCGCCACCGGCAACGTCGTCCGGGAGGATCCCTTCTTCACCGAACGGGGCTCGTTCGTGAGCCCGGACCTGGCCTCGTTCATGAGCCGATCCTCCGCCGGCCTTGTGGGTCCTCTGCGCGGGCGCTGCGCGGAAGAAGGCTTCCGCTCGCTCGCGGTCGTGCCGCTCCAGGGGCCCGACGGCCCCATCGGCTGCCTCCATCTCGCCGACCCCCGCCCCGACCTCTTCAGCGAGCGACTCGAGATGATCGAAGCCGTCTGCCGCATGGCGGGCCGCATGCTCCTGCATCATCAGGCGCGAGAACGTCAGGAGGCCGTCCTCGAGACCATACAGTGGGCGCTCCTCCCTCCGCAGGCCCCCGAAGTGACGGGCCTTCGGCTCGGCCTCTGCTTCGTATCGGCCACCGACCTGGCCTCGATAGGCGGCGACTTCTACGACGTGATCGATCGAGGGTCTGACGGCGCGGTCCTGTTCACGGGCGATTACTCCGGCCACGGTATCCAGGCGGCCGCCGTGGCTTCTCACGCAAGGCTCGTCCTGTCGAGCATCGCTCGGCGCGTGGGCGGTCCCAGCGAGGTGCTGGCCGAAGCCAACAGTCGCCTGTTGGAGGACGTACCCGAAGAGCATTTCGTCTCGGCGGCGGTGTGCGCGGTCGACACGCGGACGGGCGTTCTGCGTCTGGCGCTGGCCGGTCATCCGGCCCCGATCCTGGTACGCGCAGGAGAGGCGGCTGAGGTCCCGATGCCCTTCAACCGGCCCTTGGGGCTGGACCCAGACGTGGTGTTCCGCGAAGCCGAGATCACCCTCGAAGACGGCGACGCGCTCATCATGGTAACCGACGGGATCCTCGAGTCTCGGCGGCGAGGCCGGCTCTTCGGCGTGGAGGGAATAGACGACGTCGTACGAGCCGCAGGAACCGGCACGCTTTCGGAACTGTGCGCCGCGATCTGCGACGCCAGTGACCGCTACCACGACAAGTCGTTGCCCTCCGACGACCGCCTCGCCCTGGCCGTCATGCTCTCCCGAAGGTAGCCGCCACCGCCCGGGATGGTAGAATCCGCGAGGCATCGTGACGAAGGAGACAGCGGTGAGCAAGAAGTACCGGGTAGCGGTGGTGGGCGCCACGGGCGCCGTGGGACACGAGATGCGGGCAATCTTGGCCGAGCGCCGCTTTCCCGTATCGGAGATACTGCCTCTCGCTTCGGAGAGGTCAGCGGGCATCGACCTCGAGTTCGGCGACGAGTGCGTGACCTGCAAGGAGCTCACGCGCGACAGCTTCGCCGGCGTCGATCTCGCCCTCTTCAGCGCCGGAGCCGCCATCTCCCGCGAGTACGCCCCCATCGCCCGGGACGCCGGCTGCGTGGTCATCGACAACTCCTCGGCCTGGCGGATGGACCCTGCTGTCCCCCTCGTCGTGCCCGAGGTCAACCCGGATGACGCCGAGTGGCACAAGGGCATCATCGCGAACCCCAACTGCTCCACCATCCAGATGGTGGTCGCCCTCAAGCCGCTTCACGACGAAGCCCGCATCGTGCGTGTCGTCGTCTCGACCTATCAGGCGGTCTCGGGCACGGGAGCCAAAGCGATCACGGAGCTCATCCGCCAGTCGGACGAGATCCTCGAGGGCACGGCGCCTCTCATCCAGGTCTACCCCTATCAGATCGCCTTCAACTGCCTGCCCCAGATAGACGCATTCCTTCCCGACGGCGGGACCAAGGAAGAGCAGAAGATGGTCGACGAGACCAAGAAGATCATGGGCGACGACTCCATCGCCGTGTCGGCGACCTGCGTGCGGGTTCCCGTCTACAACGGACACTCCGAGTCGGTGAACGTGCAGTTCGAACGGGATCTCAGCCCGGAACGAGCGCGGGAGCTGCTGGCGGCCGCGCCCGGCGTGGAGCTGCGTGACGACCCGGCGAACCTTCTCTACCCCATGCCCATCACAGCCACGGGCACAGACCCCGTGTACGTGGGGCGCATCAGGCGCGACTCCACCATCCCGCACGGGCTCAACCTGTGGGTGGTCGCGGACAACGTGCGCAAGGGGGCGGCGCTGAACGCGGTGCAGATCGCAGAGTTGCTGGCCGAGCGCGACCTCATACGGGTACCGCGGTAGAACCGCTGCCGCCCGCGTCTCTATAGCTCCTTCAGCACGTCCCTGATCTCGTAGAAGTCCTCGAAGGGCCGCGACGCCACGCCCTGCAGATCCAGGTAGCGGCCCAGCTCCTCCCGGGCGAAGACGACATCGGCCTTCTGCGCGGCGCAGCGGTCGGAGTAACCGTCGCCGATGTAGACCAGTGGGCCGGGGAACGGCTCGTGCGCGGCGATGGTCTCGCTCTTGCAGTGCCCGCACGTCTCGATGCAGGGCATCCGTGAGGGAGGGAACATCACCGAAGTGCCCTCGACGGTGAACAGGGCCTCGCCGGCGTGCACGTGCAGGCGTGACAACCCGGCCCGAGCGAGCACCGGATCGATGAGAGAGCGAAAGCCCGAGCTGACGATGAGGAGCGGGTGCCCTTCGGCTTCGGCCCAGGCCACGAACTCGACGAAGCCCGGCCGGAGGTGGGCCTCCCTCAGCACGTGCGCCACGACGTCGGCCTCCCTGACGCGCACCTGGTCGAACTCCCGCCGCATGGCCTCTGTGAGGGTGATCTCTCCCGCAAGCAGGTCGACTTCGATGGTGTCCCACACGCCGGGCGCGAACCGGCTCACGACGAGCTCCAGGGTGTCGCGCATGGTGATGGTGCCGTCGAAGTCGCAGGTGATGAAGAAGGTCATTGCCGGGCGAGTATACCGTGGGGTCGGTGATCCGCCGCACGCCGGCCGTCAGTCACGCGGTGTCGCGCGAGAAGCTCAGTCCCCTTCCAGCGCCCAGCTTTGAGGCAGGTGGGTCACCGCCGATAGCAGCGTGAAGTGCCTGTCGGCATGGAGCAGCTCGAAGCCGTTGTCGAGCACCAGCGCGGCGATCACCAGATCGACCAGCGGGATGGTCAAACCGGACGATCGGGCCATGACACCCAACTCGCCGGCTGCGCGCCATGTCCTTGGCTCCACGTGAAGACAGGGGAGAACGTCGAGCAAGCCGGCCAGGGTCTCGCGGTCCTTGCGAGACCGGACCCCGATCGCGAGCTCCGCCCGCACGGGGTCGACGATGACCGCCAGGCCGACCTCGATAGCCTGGTCGACGAGCGTGCGCGCGCGCCCCGAGCCGTCGGAGCGCAAGGCTTCGATCCACGCCGAGGTGTCGATCACCGTGGGGCCGGACAGCACGGGTCGAGCCGAGATCTCGGGCCGTGTCTCCACCCCTGTGGCGCTCCTCAGGGTTGCGCGCGCATGCGCTCGAGGTCGTCCCGCGTCAGGTCGAGATCGAACGAGCCCAAGAGGCCACGAAGCTCTTGACGCTTGCGACTGGCGATGGCCTCGCGCAAGGCTGTCTCCACGGTCTGCCGTTTGGTACGCGTCCCAAGACGCTCGACGGCTTCTTCGAGAAGGCTCTTGTCTATGTCTAGTGTGGTCCTCATGATGCATAGGATATCACTCGTGGTTTATGCATGTCAGTCGCCGGACCAGGCGGTTGACCGCGCAAGGGCTATCATGTGAGAGGCCTCATAGGTCCTTGGTCTGATGGCCTCCGTCCGGTCCCCGGAGTAGCGTCTCCCCTGTCGGTACGGCGAAGGAGCGGGGGAGAGACGCAGTGTTCTCATTCATCGAAAGGCTCGTGGGTGTGAAGCGTCCCCTCTTCGACATACTGAGCGAAAAACGGTACCCGCAGATCGGCAGGGACCTCGTCCTCCCCGCCCGCGAGGGGCGCATCGCGCCCCTGCCGTCCGATCTGCACCCCCAGCTGGCCGACGCCCTCGGCCTCATGGGAGTCAAGCAGCTCTGGGTCCACCAGCGGGCGTCCTGGGACACGGCGCAACGCGGAGAGCACCTGATCGTCACCACCGGCACGGCCTCGGGCAAGAGCCTCTGCTTCAACCTTCCGGCGCTCGACCGGCTGCTGCGCGAGCCGAACGCCCGCGCCCTTTACCTCTACCCCACCAAGGCGCTCGCGCAGGATCAGATCCGCCGACTGCGGCCGCTCGCGGGGCCGCGCGTCGAGCTTTCGGTCTACGACGGCGACACTCCCAGCGAGGCGCGTCGCCTGGCCCGGCAACGCGCCCGCCTGCTGCTCACCAACCCGGACATGGTCAGCATGGCCATGCTGCCCCACCACGAGCGCTGGGGCGACTTCTTCTTCAACCTGGCCTACGTGGTCATCGACGAGGCCCACACCTACCGGGGGGTGTTCGGCAGCCACATCGGCAACGTCCTCCGCCGGCTGAGACGCGTGGCCGGGTTCTACGGGGCGCAGCCCCAGTTCATCCTGGCCTCGGCCACCATCCGCAACGCCACCGAGCACGCCGGCCGGCTCACCGGCCTGCCTGTCACCCCGGTGGCCGACGACGGCGCCCCGAGCGGGCGCCGCAAGCTGCTTCTGTGGAATCCGCCCCTCGCCGATGAGCTTCTCAACCTCAGGTCGAGCAACACGGTCGAGGCGGCGGAGATACTGGCCGAGCTCATGAAGAACGGCGCGCGCACGATCTGCTTCACCAAGTCCCGCCGCAGCGCCGAGCTGGTCTACCAGTACACGGTCGACCGCCTGGACGACGGCCACAAGTCCCTGGCGCGGCGCCTCTCGCCCTATCGAGCCGGCTACACGCCCGAGCAGCGCAGGGAGATCGAGTCCCGGCTGTTCTCCGGCGAGCTGCTCGCCGTCGTCAGCACCAACGCGCTGGAACTGGGCATCGATGTGGGCGCTCTGGACGCGGTCATCACCGTGGGCTACCCGGGCACGGTGGCCAGCCTCTGGCAGCAGTGGGGCCGGGCGGGGCGGTCCAAGGGCGAGAGCCTGGGTCTGTTCGTCGCCGGCAACGACGCCCTCGAGCAGTTCTTCATCCGCAATCCCGACGAGATGCTGCAGCGGGAGGTGGAGGCGGCCACGATCGACGTGACCAACCCCTATATCCACGCGCGTCACCTCGAGGCCGCCGCCTACGAGTCTCCCTTGGTCGCCGAGGACAGCGAGTTCTTCGGCCCCGGCCTTCCGGATGCCGCGGCCAAGCTGGTCGAGGAGGGTCGCCTGAACCACGCCGCGGGCACCTGGTTCGTCGCCGGCCCGGGGTACCCGGCCGGCGACATCAGCCTCCGCTCCTCCTCGCCCGAGCAGTACACCATCGTCGACGAGGAAGCGGGCGAGATCATCGGGACCCAGGAGGCGGCTTCGGCCTTCTCGTTCCTCCACCCCGGCGCGGTCTACCTGCACATGGGCGAGAGCTACCTGGTCACCTCGCTCGACCTCGATGGCCGCGTCGCTCTGGTTCGCAGGTTCTTCGACACCTACTACACCCATCCACGCAAGGAGTCGTTCACCGACATCGCCACGGAGGAGCTCCAAGCCACCTTCGGACCGCTCAGCCTGCACCTCGGCGAGGTCATGGTCACGAGCCGGGTGATCGCCTTCCAGAAGAAGCGGATCGGGGGCGACGAGGTGCTGGGCACCGAGGAGCTCGACCTGCCCATGCAGCATTTCGTCACCGAGGGCATGTGGTTCACCTTTCCCCTCGAGCTCGTGCCCGGCGAACGCGATCTTCCCCGCTTCCCCGGCGCCCTCCACGCGATCGAGCACGCGCTGATCGCCCTCCTCCCCCTCCTCGCCATGTGCGACCGCTGGGACATCGGCGGCCTGTCGACCCCGGTCCACCACCAGACCGAGCGGCCCACCATCTTCGTCTACGACGGGCACCCGGGCGGCGTGGGGATCGCGCGCAAAGGGTTCGAGGTCGTCGGTCAGTGGCTGCGCGACGCCCGCGACCTCATCCGGGACTGCCCCTGCGAGGCCGGCTGCCCCTCGTGCATCCAGTCGCCCAAATGCGGCAACTGGAACGACCCCCTCGACAAGGAGCTGGCCCTGCTTCTGCTGGAGAGCACCCTTGACGCGGGCGCCCTCCTGCCGTAGGGTCCGGACACGATGAGCGCCGCATTCGACACCCGCCCCGACCTCTACATCGCCGTCATCGGGGCCGGTCGCGCCGATGCCGACCAATACGCGCTGGCCGAGGAGGTCGGACGTCTGGTCGCGGGCATGAGCGCCGTACTCGTGTGCGGGGGCCTGGGTGGCGTCATGGCCGCGGCCGCCCGAGGAGCCAAGGAAGCGGGAGGCCGCACCCTGGGGATCCTCCCCGGCCACGACCGCTCCGAAGCCAACCCCTACGTCGACTTCGTAGTGACGACCGGCATGGGCGAGGCGCGCAACGTCGCCGTGGTCAGCTCCGCCGACGCTGTCATCGCGGTCGGAGGCGAATACGGCACTCTGTCCGAGATCGGGCTGGCGGGCAAGATCGGGCGGCCCGTCGTCGTGCTCGAAGGCTGGCTGCTGCAGCGGGCGGAGGGGACGGAGGGCATCTCGTACGCATCGTCGCCGGCCGAGGCCATCGCGCTCGTGCGGCAGGCCCTCGGCCTGCCGACTACATAGGACGCCGACTGCTCCCAGCAGGCTGTTGAAATATGACTTCTCGCGGCGGGGGTGCGCTGGGAACGCGCCAGACTAGTAACCGTGGTGTGTTGTCAAGCATGATGCAGACTGACATCGAAAGGACGGTTCTCGCGCACCATGGCGTTGAGGATCGTGAGGAGCTTGCGCATGCAGGCGACCAAGGCCACCTTCTTCG
>JAJZQZ010000118.1 GCA_021802965.1 Actinomycetes bacterium | reverse complement strand
TCCGATCTCTTCTGACCGGCCGCCCCGGCGATGAGGATGCCCGTGCGCCGACCGAGGCCGCTCTCGGCCATGGGTACGAGACCCGCTTCGGGAGGCAGCAGACACATACCCTCGTCATCGGCGGCGCCGGCCGGCACGTACAGATCGCGCCAAGCCCGCGCGAACTCGGGGCGCGTACCTTCGAAGTGGACGCCCGGCGGCATCTCCAGATCCTCCATGAGGCCGTCCATGGTGGCCCGAGTCAGGGTGTTCTGGCTGGCGAAGTAGGCCACGCAGAGGTCCCAGACGTCTATCAGGGCGAAGCCTTCGGCCGAAAGGCCGCGGGCGATGAGCTCGGCCAGCCCGTCGGAGAAGACGCTCGTGCGGGCAAGGAACGCGGGCTTCATCGGGCGCAAGGTGCCCATGAAGTCCAGCGGAGCCTCGACGTTGCCCAGCCGGCAGGTCGCGGTGATGGCGCCCGAAGGAGTGGTGCAGCTGTGCTGCCCCCCGGTCATGCCGTAGTTGAAGTTGTTGGCCACCACGACGCAGATCCCGATGTTGCGTCGGGCGGCGGCCAGCAGGTGAGCCCCACCGATGCCGGCCCCCCCGTCACCCATGATGACGAGCACGGTGAGGTCGGGGTCGGCCAGTTTGATGCCCGAGGCATACGTGATCGACCGCCCGTGCAGCCCATGGAACGCGTTGGTGTCGAAGTGCCGGTCGGTCAGGCCCACGCAGCCGATGTCGGTGACCACCACCACCCGCTCGCGCGGCCGGCCGAGTATCTGCAGGGCCTCGTCGATCGCCTTGGTCACCTTCGTGTGCCCACATCCGGGACAGAAGGGCAGGGGCAGCGTATCGGCGTCGATGTACGAAGCGGGCACAGGCGTCGGCGCGCTCACAGCAGGCCCCCTTCCTTCAGGACGTCCTGCGGAGATACGAGATCGGTATTCATGCGCGCCACCGAGACCACCTCGCGCCCTCCCGCCAGGCGACGCACCACCTCGACGTACTGCCCCAGGTTCATCTCCGGCACCACCACGCGCTCCACTCCTTCCAAGGCCCGGGCGATCGCCGCCTCGGGCACCGGGAACAGGGTCTTCAGCACCAGCAGCGAGACCCTTCGCCCCGCCGCTCGCGCCCGCACCACGGCCTCGCGCGCCGACCGCGCCGCGACCCCGTACGCCAGCACGAGGGTGTCGGCCCCTGTCTGGGGTTGGTGGTCGACGAGGGCCATGTCATCTGCGTGGTCGTCGATCTTGCGGCGCAGATGCTCCATCATCCGGGCGATGACGGCCGGGTCGCCGGTGAGCCACGCCCGCTCGTCGTGCATGGAGGTCGTGTAGCGCACCAGGTTCGGGCCGCCGATAGGCGAGAGCGGGGCGACGTCGCCGGGAGACGAAAAAGCATGAGGCACGTACGGCTCGCCGGCCGGAGCCAGCGGCCGGGCCATGACCGCGGGCGACACTCGGGCCGCCTCCACCAGGTCGACCCTCTCGCGGGTCAGGCCGACCTCCTTCTGACTTGCCAGGATCACGGGAGTGCGGTAGCGCTCGGCCAGGTTGAAGGCCTGCCGGGTCAGCGTATAGCACTCGAACACGCTCTCGGGTGAGAGCACGATGAGCGGCAACCCCCCGGAGGTACCCCAGCGGAGAAAGAGGATGTCGCCGTCGGCTCCCTTGGTGGCCGAGCCTGTGGCCGGTCCCTGACGCTGGACGTCGACTATGACCAGGGGCGTCTCTCCCATGATGGCGAGCCCGATGTTCTCGGAGTAGAGGCTCATCCCCGGCCCCGAGGTTGCCGTCAGGGTCTTGCGCCCCGTCATGGCGGCCCCGATGCACATGCCGATGGAAGCGATCTCGTCTTCGCACTGCACGGCCACGCCGCCGGCGTCGGGCAACGCCCGCATCATGCCGGTCAGGATGGAGGTGGCCGGCGTGATGGGATAGCCGGCGAAGAACCGGCATCCGGCGTCGATGGCCGCCCGCACGACGGCATCGTTGCCCTCGAGAAACTCGATCATGGATGACTCCCTTCGGCCATGTCCTCCCCCTGGGACTTCGATATGGTCAGTCGTTCCCAGCACGAGGCAGACAGATTACTACAGGACACGCGAGCGGTCGGCACAGTCCCGCCCAAGCCAAGACACTTTCCGCTGTCTTTGAGAGGCTGGTCGTGGTATGAATATAGATAAGCGGGGTCGAACCTGAGCCGCGCGGGCGGCACGCGGAAGGTGAACAAGGGCAACCTCCGCAATGGAAACTCGTTCGGCCCCGCTTCGGCTGTGCTCGAGCCCGCGCGCAGCCCCCCTCCCGGAACCTGCACCTTGTTCTGGTATCCTCTTGTCGTGAGCACCCCCCTGTCCTACGCCGGCACAGCCGGCTATATCGCGTCGCCAGAGCTGATGCAGACGGTCAACGTGGCCGTGGTGCTGGCCCGCCCCCTTCTGATCAAGGGCGAACCGGGCACGGGCAAGACGATGCTGGCGGAGAGCATCGCCAGAAGCCTGGATATGCGACTGCTCACGTGGAACATCAAGTCGACGACGAAGGCCCAGGACGGGCTCTACGTGTACGACACGGTCCAGCGCCTCTACGACAGCCAGTTCCGCGACCACGACGTGCGCGACATCTCTCAGTACATCAGGCTGGGCAAGCTCGGGCAGGCCTTCACGGCCGATCAACGGGTCGTCCTCCTCATCGACGAAGTCGACAAGGCCGACCTCGAGTTCCCCAACGACCTGCTGTGGGAACTCGACCAGATGGAGTTTCACATCCCTGAGACGGGCGAGACGATCGCCGCCCGTCACCGGCCGGTCGTGGTGATCACCTCCAACGCCGAGAAGGAGCTGCCCGACGCCTTCCTGCGCCGCTGCGTGTTCCACTACATCGCCTTTCCCGACCCGGAGATGATGCGGCGCATCGTGAGGGTGCACCACCCCGACCTTCAGGAGCGCCTGCTCGACCTGGCCCTGGAGGCGTTCTACTGGCTGCGTCACGTGCCGAACGTGCAGAAGAAGCCTTCGACCAGCGAGCTGGTCGACTGGGTGCAGGCACTGGCGTCGGCGGGCGTCGACCCGGCCGAGATCGAACGGCGGCTTCCTTTTCTGGGTGTACTGCTGAAGAAGGACAAGGACGTCGACGCCGTTCTCATCGCCCACAAGACCAGGGGCATGCGCGCGGCGGGGGGGCGCTAGGAACTCGCGAGACAAGCACGCGGGGTGCGCCATGTTCACCAGCTTCTTCTTCCTCCTGCGAGCCTACGGAGTGCCGGTCACCCTCACCGAGTGGCTCACCCTGATGGAGGCCCTGGCCCGCGGACTCGCGTTCTCGGACCTCTCGCAGTTCTACCGACTTTCCCGTGCCGTCCTGGTCAAGTCGGAGTCCTACTACGACCAGTTCGATCAGGCCTTCCAGGCCGCGTTCGCCGGCATCGAGACGCCGGTCGAGCTCGCCGACCAGGTGTGGCGGTGGCTGGACGACCCGGTCGCCCTCTGGGGTCTGAGCGAGGAAGAGCGCCGCGCCCTGGCCGCCGCTCTCGGCATCCTGGACCTCGAGGAGCTGCGGCGCATGTTCGAAGAGCGCCTGCTCGAGCAGACCGAGGAGCACCACGGCGGCTCGCACTGGATCGGCACCAGGGGCACCTCGCCCTTCGGGCACTCGGGGTTCCACCCCTCGGGCATCCGTATCGGGGGCGAGAGCGGCCAGCGCTCCGCCCTGAAGGTCGCGGGCGAGCGGAGGTACCGGGCCTACCGTACAGACGCGACCGTGGGGGTGCGCCAGTTCGAGGTGGCGCTGCGCCGCCTGCGTCGCCTATCGAGCCGAGACGAGCAGCCGCCCGACGAGCTCGACCTCGACGCCACCATCCAGGCCACCGCCGACCACGGCGGCATCCTCTCGCTGGAATGGCGGCGAAGCCGCCGCAATCAGACCCGGGTGCTCCTCCTCATGGACGCGGGCGGCTCCATGCACGCGCACCTGCGCACCTGCAGCCAGCTCTTCACTGCAGTGAACAGAGCGACGCACTTCAAGGATCTGCGCACCTACTTCTTCCACAACTGCGTCTACGACCACCTGTTCCTGGACGCCACCTGCCATCCCCGAAACTCGGTGCCGACCAACCAGGTGCTGCACGACCTGCTGCCGGAGTACAAGCTGGTCCTGGTGGGCGACGCCTCGATGGCCCCCAGCGAGTTGCTCGACCGCGACGGGATCATCTGGTGGGGGTTGTCGAACGAGCAACCGGGCATCGAGTGGCTGCAGCGGCTGCGACGTCACTTCTCGCACTCCGCCTGGCTCAACCCGATCAGCGCCGACCAATGGGATACCATCTACGGCCGCGAGAGCATAGGCATGGTCCGCTCGGTATTCCCCATGTTCGAGCTGACCGTCGACGGTCTGACCCAGGCCGTGCGCGCCCTCACCGTGCGACGCTAGCAGGCTGCTGAAAAGTGACGCTTTGTCCCCAGGGCGCGATGGACGAGTGCGAGAGAAGGACGCAGGAAGCGCGAATAGCAGCGCTATTCCCGCGAATGAGGACGACGTATCGCGCCTCCCAGGGCGCCTCGGCCGCCGGGACTTCGTTTTTCAGCAGCCTCCTCGGGCAGGCCCGCCTCGCCCCGAGGGCCTCGCTCATCCTCGGAGCCCCAGGATTACTCCGAGAGCGAGCACGGCGAGGACCACGACGGAGGCCGCCAAGAAGGCCCATTCCCGAAGGCGCGCAAACGCGACTCCCAGAAGGATCACCCGCGCAGCCGGTGTTGCGATCAGGAGAAGGATGCCCACGCTCATGAGGGCTGTGGGATCGCCCTCCGCCAGTCCGTGGCGCAGATCGCCGAACCCCAGAGCTCGATGCCCCGTAGTTCCGGATATCACCGCGGACAGGACCCCGGCGAGCATGAAGACGACCCCGCCCGCGAGCCCCGCGCCGAGGACCATCGACACCCGGCGGTTCAGTCGATGACCGTCGCCGGGCACTCCGCCTCCTAGCGGTAGCTGACGCCGAAGGCGGCGAGCAGCATCTGGACGGCCACCACGAGCATCACGGCCGCGAGGCCGACCAGGAGCCGACTGCTCCGCACGCGGGGCACGATCCGGGAACCGACGAGGGCTCCTCCGATCACCCCGAGGACCACAGGCACGGTCACCACGGGATCCACGTAGCCGCGAGAGTAGTAGAGGTATGCACTGGCGCACGCGGTCACGCCGATCATGAGGTTGCTGGTGGCGATAGCCGCCTTGGGGGGGACGCCCATGGCAATGGTCATGACCGGCACCTTGATCACCCCACCCCCGATGCCCAGCAGGCCCGAGAGATTGCCCGCCACGAAGGAGGCCGCCAGACCCAACGGAAGCCGGCGCACCCCGTACGAGACCTCCTTGTCGAGATTCGGGTCATGGTACCGGCCGCCGAGCCTGCCGTCGTCGTCCCCCACCACCTGACCGCGCTCCGACTGTCCCCGCCGCCGCAGGAGAGATATCGCCAGCGCGAGCACGACCACCCCGAAGATGCCGCTCAAGACTTGGCGCCCCAGGGACAGGCCGATCAGCCCACCCACGACCGCGCCGATTGTGGTGCCCACCTCCAAGATCATGCCCAGCCGTACGTTCGAGAAGTCACGGCGCAGGTAGCCGACGGTAGCGCTCGTCGACGTGCCTATCACGCCGACCAGACTCGCTGCGATAGCCGTATGGATGGGGATCCCGAAGGCCAGGGTCAGGGCGGGCACGACGAAGATACCGCCGCCCACGCCCACGAGAGCGCCGAGCATGCCCGCGGCGGCCCCCATCAGCACGTAGGCGAGCACCATCACACGCGCCGCTGCTCCGCGTTCCGTCGAGTCTCGTCGAGAAAGCACCCCTCGACGCATCGAGGCATACAAGAGCCGTCACAGGGCTCTATATGGACGGTCACGCTCGTCTCGGGGAACTGCTCACGAACGTCCCTGGTGATGACATCGGTGATCGCGTGCGCGGCGTCCACCGACATGTCGCCGTCGACCAGCAGGTGAAACTCGACGAACCGCTGATGCCCCCCTTTCCGGGTCCGCAGATTGTGCAGACCCCGGACGGGCGGGACCAGGCTGGCGATGTAGTCGCGTATCCAAAGCTCTTCCTCGGGCAGGCTCACGTCGAGAAGGTCGCGCGAAGCCCGCAGGGTGAGCTGGAAAGCGGCCTTGAGGATGAGCACCGCGATCCCCAAGGCGGCCACGGGATCGACCCAAGCCCAATTGTGATCGGGCAACGCGTACTGGGCCAGCATCATCAGGAGCAAGCCTGCCATCACCCCGGCGGAGGTGTAGACGTCGGTGCGCAGATGCCAACCGTCGGCTTCGAGGGCCATGGACTGGGTCTGCCTTCCCACGCGGAAGAGGTTCTGCGAGACGAAGAAGTTCACCACGGACGAGAACGCCATGACCACGATGCCCAGTCCCACTCCTTCGATGGGCTCGGGATGGAGCAGCTTGCGGACGGCCTCGAAGATGATCCAGGCGGCAGCCCCAAAGATCAGCAAGGCCTCGACGGTGCCCGAGATGTTCTCCACCTTGCCGTGGCCGAAGGGGTGTCCCTCGTCGGCCGGCCGGCTGGCGGTGCGCACAGCGAAGAGCGCGATCAGCGAAGCCACCAGGTCCACGCCCGAGTGCGCGGCCTCCGATATCACCGAGACGGAGCCGATGGCCACGCCGACCGTGAGCTTGAGCGCCACGAGGACACTGTTGGACAGGACCGAGAGCAAGGCCGCTCTCGTCTTGCGCTGCCGCAACGCCAACTCGGTCACTGGACCCTCCTACTCGCGCAAAGACCCCGTGAGGACACGTGTCCCACGGGGTCTCGACCCGTTGCCCCATCACCGCGGGGCCCGGCTGCGTCCCGATAGTAGCCGGGACCGCCTGATCAGGCGACAGCCTCCACGATGAGGGCTACGTCGCACTCGCATTGTACCGCAGCGCCGGCCCCAGGGAAGGCGAAGGGGCCGCCCGTGGGCGGCCCCTCTTCATTCGATCGGTGTGAAGGTCGCCTCGTCGGCGCTCGGCGGATCAGAGCTCGTCAGGCAGCTCCCGCAGCTCGGCCATCGAGAAGACCGGCCCGTCCACACACACGTAGCGCGGCCCGATATTGCAGCGGCCGCAGATGCCGATGCCGCACTTCATGCGCTTCTCGAGGGTCGTGTAGATCTGGTCGTCGCCGAACTGCAGCTTCTGCAGGCTCTGCAGCACGAACTTGATCATGATCGGGGGCCCGCAGGTGATGGCGATGGTGTTGGCCGGGTTGGGGTTCATCTCCTCGAGCACCGCCGGCACGAAGCCGACGCGGCCGTCCCAGCCCGGGAACTCCCGGTCGACGGTGATGACGGCGTCGATGTCGTCGCGGGCTTCCCACTCCACGATGTTGTACTTGTAGGTGAGGTCCAGCGGCGTCCGGGCGCCGTAGAGGATGGAGATGTTGTCGTAGTCGGAGCGGTGCTCCAGGGTGTAGTTGATGGTGGCTCGGAGCGCGGCGGAGCCGATGCCCCCCATGATGTACAGGATGCTCTTGCCCTTCCACGCGTCCACCGGGAAGCCGCAGCCCATGGGGGCGCGCACACCCACCTTGTCGCCGATATGCAGCTCGTGAAGGGCGCTGGTGACCTCCCCCGCCTTCATCACCGAGAACTGGAGATGGTCCGAGGCCTGGGACGTGCTCGAGTTGATGGCGAAGGTGGACTCCCCGACCCCGAAGATGCCCAGCTGGCCCACCTGTCCGGGCTCGAACGAGAGACCGGCCTGGACCCCCGGATCGTCGAAGCGCACCCGCAGCGACTTGATGTTCGGTGTCTCCTGGATGATGTCGACGACCGTGGCGATCTGGGGCAGATAGGGGTTGCCCGCGCGCTTGCCCGCTTTGGCCGTGGTCGCGCCGACTTCGACGTCGGCGAAGGTGAGGCGCGACTTGCCGGTGTTGGAAGCTCCGGCAGCAGTCGCGACGGTCTGATCGTCAGCCATCTACGCCTCCTCTCCGGTCACGGTGACAGGTCGAGGGGAGCCCATCGTCCGCACCACCTCACGGATGTCGATGCGGGTAGGGCAGTTCGCGACGCAGCGTCCGCAGCCCGAGCAGAGCAGGCTGTCATACTTGTCGGGGTAGTACCAGAACTTGTGGCTGAAGCGGTTGCGGAAGCGGTTCGACTTGATATCGCGCGGGTTGTGACCCGAGGTCTCCAACGTGTACATGGGGTTGAAGCAGTTGTCCCAGGTGCGCATGCGCTCACCGCGGGTCTCGACGATCTCGTCGGTGATGTTGAAGCAGTAGCAGTTCGGGCAGACGTAGGTGCACGTGCCGCAGGAGATGCAGCGCATGGCCAGGTCGTGCCAGTCGCCGTGCTCGATGTTCTCGCGCAACTGGTCCCGCACACCCTCGAGATCGAACGCGGGGGCGACGCGGGAGGCCGCGGTCTCCTTGACCGTCTCGGCGTAGAGGCTCTGGGCCTGAGAAACCTCCGCGAAGCCGGGGAAGGCTCCCAGCGCTTCGCCCTTGGGGGTGAAGGTCTCGAAGGTGAGACCGCCCTCGACCTGGGTGAGTAGCGCGTCGGCGCCCTCGGTCCCGGCGGGGCCTCCACCTACCGAGGTGCAGAAGCACGTCGACCGGGGATCGCGGCAGGTCACGGCCACCAGGGTGGTCGCCTCCCGCTTCGCGTTGTAGTAGGGGTCGAAATAGAAGCCGCCGTACCCGCTGAAGACGTTGTCCATCTGGACGAAGCCGCGCACATCGCACGGCCGCAGGCCGAAGATGACCTGAGCCGGAGCTTCGTTCACGGGGTCGACGACGACCGTCTCGAAGGCCTTCACCCGGGCGTCCTGCGCCTTGGCTACGTCGACAGCAGCCACCTCAGCCTCGGTCGCGGCCGCGTGCGCCACCTCCGGAGACTCGGTCTGCGCGGCCGCCAGGCCCTCCATCGTATAGCCGAACTTGAGGTAGGTCTCGGACTGACGGAACACATACTCTTTGGCCGACTGCTTGGACAGCAGAACGTCGAGCTCCACCGGCATGCCCGGCGCCCAGGGGCGGAAGAGCACGACCCCCTTGTCATCTTTCACGGGCGCCACCACGCGCGCCTGCCCGGCGACGTACCCGAGGAAGGCATCGAGCTGATCTGTGGTCAGGAACTTCATCGCCATCCTCCCATCGAGGCTGCCGGGGAATGACGCTTCGCGCGACTGAGGACGCTGCATCGTGCCGACCAGTGCGGTCGGGCGGTCCAAGGCTTCATGTTCCGGCAGCCTCCCATTAGTGCTCGCCGAGGGCGTCTTCGATCTTGAACGTCTGGAACACGGGCTTTGCGTCGAGGTCGACACCGGCCTCGAATCCCAGCATGTCGTAGAGCTCCTTGTTCATCTTGCGATGCAGCAGGTACAGGGGGATCTCCACGGGACAGGCCTGGTCACAAGCTCCACACGACGGGCAGCGCCCGGCCACGTGGAACATGTGGATGGTCTGGAACATCAGGTTCTCGGAAGCCTCGACCTTCTGGCCCACCAGCTTGGGCTTGCGCGAGCGACACACGCACTGGTCCCAGCAGTAGCAGACCGGGCAGGCGTGGATGCAGGCGAAACAGCGGATGCAGGTCTCGAAGACCCGGGCCAGCGTGGCGTCCTTCTCGGCGGCCGAGAGGGCCTCGAACTCGTCGATGCCCGGCCAGACGGGTTCGCCCTCCAGCCTCGCCGGCGCGTCCTCGCCGGCCATCACGTCGGCGTAGCGCGGGTTGGGGTAGCGGCAGGCGGTGCACTGGCTGCGCAGGACGTCGTCGAAGGCGAAGTCCTTGCTCTCCCCGCTCCGGGTCGTGGCCGTCACGGTCGTCCGGTCGGCGGAGACGACGATGTCGACCACCTCGTCCGAGAACTCTTTCTCGATCTTCCGCCGCTCGAAGGTTCCCCGGCAGGGCACGCCGATGACGTATAGGCGTTCCTTGTCGACCAGCTCCTCCTGCAACAGCGCGACCAGGGTGCGGCTGTCGCAGCCCTTGACGCACACCCCGATCTTGGCGTTGGGCGGGTCGGGCATCTTGCGCTTGAGGAAGGTGACCAAGTTGTGGTGGATCAACGGGTTGATGATGAGCTCGTCGGCCTCAGCGGGATCGCTGATGAACGCCGGGATGGCCTGGCTGCGGTCGTACCCGTAGCGCCAGCCGATGACGTAGTCCACCCGACCCTCGGCCAGCGCGGCTTTCGCCAGCTCGCGTACCTTGGCTTCGGTGGGGTTGGAGGGCGCGCCGGCCGGGACCTGGGCGACCACCTGAGGCTGGGTCGCCATCAGAGCGCCCTCCCTTCGCGCGGGCCGAGAGCCTTGACCTTCGCCACGAAATCGGTGACCACCGACTGCCACCGGGCACCCTCGGAAGCCGACACCCACGTGTACTTGAAGCGGTCGGGCTCGATGCCGAGCTGCGGCAGGAAGCGGTCGAGCAGCTCGAACTTGCGGCGGGCGTAGTAGTTGCCCTCCGAGTAGTGGCAGTCGCCGGGGTGGCAGCCGCTGATGAGCACGCCGTCGGCGCCTTTGGCGAAGGCGTGTACGGCGAACAACGGGTCGATGCGGCCCGTGCAGGGCACGCGTACCAGGCGCAGGTTCAGCGGCTGCTTGAGCCGGGCCGTGCCCGCACCGTCGGCGCCCGCGTAGCTGCACCAGTTGCATACGATGCCGATCACCTTGACCTCACGCTCGCCCTGGGGGGCGGCGGTGCCGGCAGCTTCGGTTGTCGTTGTCTGAGCCATCGTCACCGCCTTTCTAAGCGTAGGTGGGTTCGGATTCGACGGTCGCGCCGGTT
>JAJZQZ010000117.1 GCA_021802965.1 Actinomycetes bacterium | reverse complement strand
GCATCTCCACCGGTCTGTCCGAGTTCGACCGGGTCTTGGGTGGAGGTCTCGTCAGGGGGTCCCTGGTCCTGGTCGGCGGTGAGCCGGGAGTGGGCAAGAGCACGCTGCTCCTGCAGACCCTCTTGGCTCTGCAGGCCGAGGGCGTGCCTACATTGTTGGTGTCTGGGGAGGAGTCGGCCGCTCAGGTCAAGCTGCGCGCGCGCCGTCTCGACGGGCCTGCCGACGCCGTGCGTCTGGTGGGCGAGACGCGCCTCGAGCCCGTGGTGGCGTGCTTGCAGGAGCACAGCCCGGCCGTCTGTGTGATCGACTCGGTCCAGACGCTGTGGTCGGAGACCATCAGCTCCGCTCCCGGATCGGTCTCGCAGGTGCGCGAGGTCACAGGACAGTTGCTCCGGGTGGCGAAAGAGACAGGCATCACGCTGGTGCTCGTGGGGCACGTGACCAAGACGGGCGACCTGGCCGGTCCTCGCGTGTTGGAGCATATGGTCGACACGGTGCTCGCCTTCGAGGGCGACCGGAGCCGTCCGTATCGCATCCTGCGGGCGGTGAAGAACCGCTTCGGTCCGACCAACGAGGTGGGAGTGTTCCAGATGACGGGCCGCGGGCTCGAAGGGGTGCCCGACCCGTCGTCGCTGTTCCTGGAAGAGGGCGCCGACAGGCCCGGGGCGTCAGTGGTCGCGGCGATGGAGGGCAGTCGCTGCCTTCTTGCCGAGGTGCAGGCTCTCGTGGTCTCGAGCGGGCTGGCCATGCCGCGCCGTGTGACCCGTGGGGTCGACCACAACCGGCTGGCCATGCTGGTGGCGGTCCTCTCGCGACGAGTCGGCGTGGACACCGGCACATGCGACATCTTCGTCAATGTGGCCGGCGGGCTGACCGTGGAAGATCCCGCGGCCGACCTGCCGGTGCTGCTTTCGGTGGCTTCCGCCTTCCGGGACCGCCCCGTCGGTCAGGTGGCGGCATTCGGTGAGGTGAGCCTCACCGGGCAAGTGCGATATGTGGTCAACGGCGAGACGCGCCTGGCTGAGCTGGCTCGCCACGGTTTCGAGCGCGTGCTGGTGCCGCGGCGGAACGCTGAGGAGCTCAAGAGCCGGCGGGCTGTGCCCGCGGGCGTCCACGTGGAGGCGGTGGGAGACATCAAGGAACTCTTGAGGGGGGTCATTGGCTAAGCGACACGGCCACGTCCCGAGCGAGCGGCTCACGGAGGCGCTCCAGCTCGTGGCGCCCGGCACCCAGATCCGGGACGCCCTGGACAATATCGTGCGTGCGCGCACGGGAGCGCTGCTCGTCTTCGCCGACGAGGAGACCATCGGACCTCTGGTATCCGGGGGGATATCCATCGACGTGGAGCTCTCCCCGATGATCCTCTACGAGCTCGCCAAGATGGACGGAGCCATCATCCTGAACCGGGACGGCTCCCGTATCGCTCACGCCAACGTTCAGCTCATGCCTGACCCGACGATCCCATCCGTCGAGACGGGCACCCGGCACCGCACGGCAGAGCGCGTGGCGAAGCAGATCGACGCCCTCGTCATCTCCATCTCGGCCGCCCGCGACGTGGTGACGGTCTACATCGACGGCGTCCGCTACGTCCTCGAGGAGATCCGGGTGATCCTGGTCAAGTCCAACCAGGCCATCCAGACCCTGGAGAAGTACAAGTCTCGCCTCATCCAGGTGGCGACCTCGCTCAGCGCGCTGGAGTTCGAAGATGCGGTCACGCTTTACGACGTGCTCAGCGTCATCCAGCGGTCGGAGATGGTGCTGAAGATCGCCCGCGAGATCGAGCGCTACATCATAGAGCTGGGCACCGAGGGGCGCCTCATCCGCATGCAGCTCGAGGAGCTCATGGTCGATGTGCGCGAAGACCGGCGGGCCACCCTCATGGACTACCTGCCCGACTTCGCCGACCTCTCCCCCGACGAGGTCTCCGCGGCTTTGGGCTCCCTCCATTCCGAGGAGCTTCTGACCCTCGGCCGGATCGGTGAGCTTCTGGGCTACGATCATGATGTCGACGCCCTCGAGCTTCACGTGTCGGCGCGGGGCTTCCGTATGTTGCGCAAGATCCCTCGTCTCCCGAAAGGCGTCATAACCAACCTGGTCGCGCGTTTCGGTCACCTGGAGGACATCCTCGCCGCTTCCAACGACGAGCTGGCGGCGGTCGAAGGGGTGGGTCCGGCTCGGGCTCACGACATCAAGGAAGGCTTCCTGCGGCTGCGCGAGCTCAACCTCCTGGAGCGTTACGGCTAGTGGAATGCTACGTGTACAAAGTCGGCGACAAGGTGGTCTATCCGCACCACGGTGCCGGGCGAGTCCTGGAGATAGAGATCAGGGAGGTCCGGGGCGAGACGCGCGAATACATGACCATCCAGATCCTGCACAACGACATGACCGTGATGGTGCCGGTCGAGAACGCTGAACGGGCGGGTATCCGCGCGGTCATCGACGAGGTCCTGGTCGAAGAGGTGATCGGGGTGCTCCGCGACGACGCCACCCTGATGCCCAAGAACTGGAATCGGCGGCTCAAGCATAACCGGGAGAAGATCAAGTCGGGAGACATCTTCGAGTTGGCCGACGTGGTGCGCAACCTCGCCCTCCGCGACGCCAGCAAGGGCCTTTCCACCGGCGAGAAGCAGATGCTCGGCCGAGTCAAGAAGATCCTGGCCTCGGAGCTGATGTACGCCAAGCAGATCCCCGAGGATGAGGCTCTGCGCTACTTGGAGAACGTCCTCCAAGAGGTCTGTGGACGGGGTGGCAGCCGGGAGCAGTAGGAAGATGACGAAGAAGTGAGAAAGGAGGTGAGTCCCGTGGTGGCCATTGTAAGAGGCATCCTCGCCCTGGTGGGTGGGGTGGCCGGCTTCGAATTGACGAGCATCATGCTCGATCGTACGTCTTTTTCCAGCACTGCTGATTTTCTTCTGCTCGCGCTCGGGGTCGTCGTGGTCGCCGCCATCGGGGTGGTGCTCGGCGGGATCGTCGGGCGCTGGATCGTCCGCCTCGGCGGGATCATAGAGCGCGCCGCGGCCCGAGTGAGCGTGGTCGCACTGATCGTCACGAGCGTGGGTCTCGTCATCGGACTCGGCGTGGCGGCGCTCGTGAGCCTGGGTCTGAAGGACCTGCCTATCGTGGGGGTCTATCTGTTGCCGCTGATCTTCGCCTTGTGCGGCTACCTGTTCGCTTTCATAGCGTTCAAGCGGCACTCCGACATCGCCCGGCTGGTCGGCGTAAGGAGCGCCGGCGCTCCGAACGCGGGTGGCAGGGCGGGTACGAAGATACTCGACACGTCGGTGATCATCGATGCCCGCATCGGCGACATCGTCCCCACGCACTTCATCGACGGCGACCTGCTCGTGCCGAACTTCGTGCTCGAAGAGCTGCAGTCGATCGCCGACTCGGGCGACCCGTTGCGGCGCGCTCGGGGCCGTCGTGGGCTGGAGTGCGTCGCCGCTCTGCAGCGTAACTACGACCGGGTGATCATCTCCGACAAGGATTTCCCCGGCCTGACCGAAGTGGACGCCAAACTGTTGAAGCTTGCCAAGGAGATGCAGGCGGGCATCCTCACCACCGACTACAACCTGAACAAGCTGGCCCAGATCCAGGGGGTAGAGGTCCTCAACGTCAACGAACTGGCCAACGCCCTGAAGCCGGTCGTCTTGCCTGGGGAGAGTCTCGAGGTGCGGGTCATCCGCGAAGGCAAGGAGGAGGACCAGGGGGTCGCCTACCTGGACGACGGCACCATGGTGGTCATCGAGGGCGCCCGCCGCAAGGTCGGGCAGGAGGTCGAGGTGGAGGTCACCTCCGTCCTCCAGAACCCCTCGGGCAAGATGGTCTTCACCAAGCTCGCCTCGTAGAAGTTCTTTCGAGTGGCGACACTGGGTCTGATCGTCGCCGCGGGCGGGTTTGGCACAAGGCTGGGGGCCGACGGGCCCAAGCAGTACATCGACCTGCTGGGGCGGCCCATGCTGGAGCGGACGGTCGGCGCCCTGGCCGCGTGTGACGCCGTCGATATCCTGGTCGTCGTGGTGAACCCTGAGGATGTGGACTTCTGTCGCGAGCAGGTCCTGTGCGGGCACTACGCCAAGGTGTCGGCGGTGGTGGGCGGCGGCTCCCAGCGCGCCTTCTCGGTGCGCAACGGTCTCGAGGCCCTGGCTCAGGCGGGGGGAGTCGATCTTGTCGGCACCCATGACGGCGCCCGCCCCTTGATCACGTGCGCCGAGGTCAGCGCGGTGCGCCGGCGCCTCATGGAAGACCCCGCCCTGTCCGGCGCGGTGCTCGCCCTGCCCAGTGTCGACACGGTCAAGGTGGTCGACTCTCGCGGGGTCATACGCTCGACCCCTGAGCGCCGGACGTTGTGGCGGGCGCAGACCCCTCAGGTGTTCCGGTGGCCGGCTCTCCGCGCCGCCTACGCACAGCCGGACGAGGTGCTCTCGGCGGCGACGGACGACGCGGCCTTGGTGGAGGCCATGGGAGGCGAGGTGGCCGTGGTCGAAGGCTCGGTGGAGAATCTGAAGATCACCACTCCCCTCGATATCCGGGTGGCCGAGGCGATCATCGCCGGGCGCGAACGGTGAGCGACGACTCCCGCGCCCCCCTCCGCGTCGGCCTCGGCACCGACGCGCACCGCTTCGAGCCTTCCCGACCCCTGATCCTGGGCGGGGTGCGGGTGCGTGAGACCGACGGCCTTGCCGGTCACAGCGACGCCGACGTCGTGGCGCACGCCCTCATGGACGCCCTCTTGGGGGCGGCCGGTCTCGAGGACATCGGGCACTACTTCCCCGACACCGATCCGGCCTACGCCGGCGCCGACAGCCTGATGCTGCTGACGCGCGTCGGCGAGCTTCTCGCCGCCTCCGGCTGGCGAGTGGTGAACGTCGACATAGTCGTCGTCTGCGAGCAACCCCGCATCGCGCCGCATCGCGCCGCCATGCGGGCGAAGCTGGCGGCCGCCCTGAGCGTCGACCCCCAAGAGATCGGCCTTCGCGGCACGACCACCGAGGGCATGGGCTTCGCCGGACGAGGCGAAGGCATCCTGGCCCAGGCCGTCGCCCTGCTCGAGAAGAGTGCGGTGCTACCATGACACTTCTAAGCCGACCGAAAGATCCAGGAGCTATGAGCGACGTCAGAGTGAGATTCGCGCCCAGCCCCACCGGCACCTTGCACGTGGGGAGCGCCCGCACGGCCCTCTACAACTACCTTTTTGCCCGCCACCATGGGGGAGTCCTCGTCCTGCGCATCGAGGACACCGATCTGAAGCGCTCGCTGCGCGAGCACGAGCAGAGCATCGTCCGCGATCTGCACTGGCTGGGCCTGCAGGCCGACGAAGGCCCTGATGTCGGGGGGCGGTACGGTCCCTACCGGCAAAGCGAGCGCGGGCCGCTGTACGAGGCGGGAGTCCAGCAGCTCCTGGCGACGCACTCCGCGTACCACTGCTTCTGCACTCAGGAGCGCCTTGAGTCACTCAAAGCGGAGCAACTGGCCGCGGGCCGCATGCCCAAGTACGACCGGCTGTGCCATCACCTCGCCCCTGAGGTGGTCGAGGCCCGCCTCGAGGCCGGTGTGCCCGCGACCATCCGGTTCCTGGTACCCGAGGGCGACATCAGTTTCGTCGACCTCATCCACGGTCCCATCACCTTCTCCAGCGACGTCATCGGCGACTTCATCCTCAAGCGCACCGACGGCGGCTTCGCGTACAACTTCGCGGTCGTCGTCGACGACGCGGGCATGAAGATCACCCACGTCATCCGGGGCGAGGACCACATAACCAACACGGCGCGACAGCTCATGCTCTACGCCGCCCTGGACGAGCCGGCGCCGCGCTACGGGCACCACTCGCTGATCCACGGTCCCGACGGAGGCAAGCTCTCGAAGCGTCACGGAGCCACCTCCATCGGGGAGTTCCGCGACTTGGGGTACCTGAGCGACGCGGTGGTCAACTACCTGGCCCTGCTCAGCTGGCATCCGGGCGATGAGCGCGAGAAGCTCACCCTCGACGAGGTGGTGGAGGGCTTCGACATGTCAAGGGCCAGCAAGAGCGCGGCGATCTTCGACCTCGACAAGCTCAATTGGCTCAATGGGCTGTACATCCGGGCGCTGACGGCTGCTGATCTGTCGGAGATCGTGCGGCCGTATCTGCGCGAGCAGGGCTTGGAGTTCGCCGAAGGCCAGCGCCAGGTCGTGGCCGCCGCCATCCAGGCCAATCTCGTGGTCCTCGAGGAGGCTCCGCGTTACGCTCGGGTCTTTTCGGACGACCTCGTCATCACCGCGTCGACCCACCTCGCGGCCCTCGACGAGCCGGGGGTACGCACCGCGCTCGAGGCGGCCAGGGAACGCCTATCCCGGGCCGAGGGCGAGTATTTCGAAGTGGACGAAGGCCGGGCGTTGCTGAAGGACGTGGTGGACGCCTGCGCCGGCCAGGGGGTCAAGGGCAAGGCCATCTACAAGCCGTTGCGGGTCGCTCTCACCGGGCTCGACCAGGGACCCGAGCTTTTTTACCTGATCGCCGGCCTCGGTCGGTCACGCATCGTCGCTCGCCTGGACGCTGCTCTCGCCTATCTCGAAGAAAGGTCCGCGTGAGAACGTGGCGTCACAGGCGAGGAGCCGTCCGGTGAGCGTCCGGCTGTACGATTCTCTGGGCCAGGACAAGCGCGAGTTCGTCCCGCGCGACGGCGATCACGTCACCATGTACTTCTGCGGCCCGACCGTCTACAACTACATTCATCTGGGGAACGCGCGGCCCTACGTGGTATCGATGGTGGCCAAGCGCTACTTCGAGTCCCTCGGCTGGCGCGTCACCCTCGTCGAGAACATCACCGACATCGACGACCGGATCATTCAGAAAGCGGCCGTCGAGGGCGTCCCCTGGGACGAATATGCCCGCCGCTACTCCGAAGCCTACATCGAGGACACCGACCGGCTCGGTCTTGGGCGTCCTGACGTCGAACCTCGGGCTACGGAGCACATCCCGGAGATCATCGACCTGATCGCCCGTCTGGTGGCCGAGGCGCACGCCTATCAGGCCGGCTCCGACGTGTACTTCGATGTAGACAGCTACCCGGGGTATGGACGTCTCTCGAAGCAGCAGATCGGCGAGATGCGGCACGGCGCCCGCATCACTCCCGGCGAGGAGAAGGCCGACCCCCTGGACTTCGCCCTCTGGAAAGGCGCGAAGCCGGGAGAGCCCGCCTGGGAGTCGCCCTGGGGGCCGGGCCGGCCGGGATGGCACATCGAGTGCTCGGCGATGAGCCTGAAGTACCTGGGCGCGGGGTTCGACATCCACGGGGGCGGCCGCGACCTGATCTTTCCGCACCACGAGAACGAGGTGGCCCAGGCCGAAGGAGCTCTTGGAACGACGTTCGCCCGGTTCTGGGTGCACAACGGGATGCTGAACACCCGCGAGGAGAAGATGTCCAAGAGCATCGGGAACATCTTCCTGCTGCGCGAAGCTTTGAAGGAGTACCGGCCGGAGGTGCTCATCTGCTACTTCGTGGGGAGCCACTACCGCAGCCCCATGGAGTTCAGTCGCGAGCTTTTGGACGAAGCGGGTCAGCAGGTGGAGCGGCTGCGCAACACGTTCCGGGGGTTGACCGACTACGCTCCGCCGCTCGAGGCCGATCTCCTCGCCGCCGACGCCGGCTTGCTCGCGGCGGCCGATAGGCGCGAAGCGGCCTTCGCGGAAGCCCTGGCCGACGACCTCAACACCGCCGCCGCTCTGGGCGAGGCCTTCGCCCTCGCCCGCGAGATCAACTCCGCAATAGCCACGGCCCGAGTGTCGGGCGCCGCCGTCACGACCGTCCGCGACGCTCTAACGGGCATGCTGCACATACTGGGTCTCGACGCGGTGACCCGGGTCGAGGAGGAGATCCCCGCAGATGTCCTGCTCCTCGCCGCGCGGCGGCAGGAGTGCCGGGCGGCCAAGGACTTCGGCGCCGCCGACCGTCTCCGCGACGAGATCCTGGCGGCGGGATACGAGGTCCGCGACGCACCCGGCGGCTACAAGGTCGTCCCGGCGGCGGAGTAGATGGGCGCTTTTCCCGGCCCAGCAGGCCATGGCGGACGAGGGGGGGCTCACCGAGGATCGGGCGGCGGTCGAGGCGGTTCCGGACCGGCCGGGCCCGGAGGCCGAGGCGGGTCCGATCGGAACCCGGGCGGGGGTCGCGGCGGTCCTGACGGGCCGGATCTGCTCTACGGGCGCAACCCTGTTCGCGAGGTGCTCCTCGGCGGGCGCCGCCGCCTGCGCCGCATCTGGATCATGGAGGGCGAGGCCGGGCGGCGTCTGGCGGCGGAGGTGAGCCACTGGGCCGGCTCGGCGGGCATCTGGGCGCCGGTCGTCACCCTGGTGCCGGCCCACGAGTTGACTTCTCGGGCCGCTTCGCCCGATCATCAGGGCATCGTCGCCGAGGCCGACCCCTACCCGTACGCCGAAGCGGAAACCGCACTCGAGAACCACGATCTCGTCATGGCCCTCGATCGAGTGCAGGACCCGCACAATCTCGGCGCCGTCATACGTACGGCGCACGAGGTGGGTGCGGCTATCGCGATCCCTCGGCACCGAGCGGCCACGGTGACCCCGGCCGTCGTCAAGGCTTCCGCGGGCGCCACCGAGCACGCCACCATCGTCCAGGTCCGCAACCTGACCGACTTCATCGAGCAGGCCAAGAAGGCGGGATTCTGGGTCTACGGGGCCGAGGCCGACGCCGACGAGGCGTATGACGGTCCCGACTATCGGGGCCCCACTGTGTTCGTCCTGGGTTCAGAGGGCGAGGGACTGAGCGACCGGGTCGCGGGAGCGTGCGACGTGCGGGTCGGCATCCCGCTGCAAGGCCGTATCGGGTCGCTCAACGTCAGCGTGGCGGCCGCGGTGCTGCTCTTCGAAGCCGTCCGGCAGCGACGCCGACCCATGGAGCAGCTCACGTGACCGTCTACCTGATCGACGGGTACAACGTGCTGCACGAGTTGCGCCGGACCGAGAGGGGTCCCGGTCGAGAGGACCGCATCGAGCCTGGGCAGCTCGCCGACGAGCGTTCCCGCCTCCTCGACCGCATCGCCAGTTTCATGGGCGGCACGTCTGATCGAGCCATCGTCGTCTTCGACAGCCACACGGCGTCCTTGCAGAAGGCCGAGTCTGCAACGAAGAATGTGGAGGTCTATTTCGGGTCCTTCGACAGGTCTGCCGATTCCGTCATCGAGAGGGCGGCATATACGCTTCGTGCAGCGGAAAACGTGGTCGTCGTGACCTCTGATTATGGGCTCCAGATGACCGTCCTCAACCCTGCCGTCCAGCGTACCTCGTCGCGCCAATTCGTCGCTGAATTGCAGATTCACACAAGAAAGGTTGCAAATTCAAAAGATTGCACTACAATGGTGCATCGAGTGGAGGAGCGGATCGACGCGAACAGCCTGGACGGTCTGAAGGCGCTGCGCGACCGACTCTCCAAAAAGGCGGAGGGGGAGGAATAGCTTTCCGCCAGGTCTGAGGGAGGAGGTGGGGAAGTGATGGAGAGCACGGCCCGTGCCGGCTATCCCCTCGTCGATTGGGACGATGACGAGGACCTCGTGCGTCTGGCGAAGCTGGGGAACTCCGACGCGACGCGCACCCTTCTCCGGAAGTACCACAACTTCGTCCGCATCAAGGCGAGCTCGTACTTCATCGCGGGCGGAGACGCCGAAGATCTGGTCCAGGAAGGGTACATCGGCTTGTTCAAAGCCGTCCGGGATTATCGTTCGGATCGTGCTCGTGCCTTCCGGAGCTTCGCCGAGCTATGCGTCACGAGGCAGATAATCACCGCCATCAAGACCGCGAGCCGGCAGAAGCACGCCCCGCTCAACACCTACATCAGCTTCAGCTACTCCCCCGCTGGGGCGGGGCAAGAAGAGCGCACGCTCGCCGACCTGATCCCGTCCGGCCGCACCAGCGACCCCGTGCAGCAGGTGATAAGCGCGGAGGAGCTCGGTAGCCTGACCGACTGCCTGCAGAGGCTGCTCAGTCCCCTCGAGTCGCGGGTGCTGCGCCACTACTTGGAGGGTCTGTCCTACGAGGTCATCGCTGAGATCATCGAGCACGACACCAAGACGGTCGACAACGCCCTGCAGCGCATCAAGCGCAAGGTGCTCCTGCACCTCGAAAGCCGCCGGGTGCCCAACTGACGTCATGAGGCGCCCGCTGCTCGCACTCGCGGCGGCCACCGTCTTCTTGCTGGTCCTCGCGGCCCCCGGATGGGCCGCGGCCTCCACCTGGGTCACGATCGACCTGCCCTTCCTCGGATACGCCGCCCCCCTCGAGGCCGACACCCACAAGGTGCTGATCGGGGCCGCCGAAGCCGACGACGCCGGCCTGTACCTGTATCGGACCGAGACCGACCACCTCGAGAAGGTGACCGGCCCCGAGTACGTCGACGGCCTGGCCGCCATGGACGGCGACTGGGTTGTCTACGAGGGGGTCGGAGGTGCGGACTCCGACATCTACCTCTACAACGCGGCCACGCACCAGCGACGCGCCGTGACGTCCGACACCGCGGATGACCTGTTCCCCCGCATCTCCGGCGACCGGATCGCCTGGATCAAGGACACCGGGGGCGAGGAGGCGTCGGGCTGGGAGGTCTACCTCTATTCGATCGGCTCGGGCACGACCACCCGAGTGACCACGAACGACTATCCCGACGGCTACATGGGCGTCCTCAGTCTTTCGGGCGACACGCTCGCTTTCCAAGGCCTCGTGCCTGGGGAGGGTGGTTCGTCTCGACTCCAGGTGTTCGTGGCCCAACTGGCGACCGGCAGGAAGTCGAAGCTTAGTCGCCTCGACTCT
>JAJZQZ010000116.1 GCA_021802965.1 Actinomycetes bacterium | reverse complement strand
CTCCCCATAGGGAACCTCAGGCAGGCCCCGAGCTCGGGTCGGCAGCCCGGCTGGTGGTCCTGGCTCTCGCCGGCGGGGCCCGGACAGTAGACGAAGTGGCGGCCGCCGCCGGTCTTTCGGCCGCCGAGGCGGCGGCCGCGCTGGCCCTCCTGGAGCTGCAGGGGGCGGCCGCGCGGGCTGGTCCCGGACGCTATATGCTTGTATCGCTACAGTTGTAGTGCCCACACACCTTGTTGACAAGGAAGGGTAGGGGCGAGGAGCCTCCCGGTGCGGGGTGGGGTCGGTGGTGATTGCAGCACATAACAGGTTGCTGAAAAAGGCCGTGGCCGCCACGTTCGGGGACCAAGAATCCCTGCATATTGGCTCTCGGCGTGGGCCGAACGTGGCGTGACGGCTGGTTCTCCGGCAGCCTGCTGAGTCGGTCGGCCTCTCCGCCAGCGTGCAAGGAGCGATCTCATGGGAGCTGTGTTCGGGCGGCGCACAAACATCGTCGTCATCTTCATCGCTGGAGCCCTCTTCTTTACCGCTCTCGGCTTTTTCCTGGCTTCGGGCATCGGTGGCCCGCCGGGCACCCGGGCGGGGCAACTCTGGACCGAGGGCAACGGGACGACCGAGCCGGCGGGCGGTCCCAACTTCGCCCCCGTGGCGGAAAGGATGCGGCCGACGGTCGTGCACATCCTGGTGACGGGCAAGGAGGCGGAGACGCCCACCTCCGAGACACTTCCCCAAGACCATCCGCAGGTGCCCGACGACTTCCAGCGGCAGTCCGAGGGATCCGGCTTTATCATCAGCCGCGACGGCTACATCCTGACCAACCGGCACGTGGTCGAGGGCGCCGAGAAGGTGGTGGTCACGCACTCCGACGGCCACCGCTACGACGCGCGTGTGGTCGGCAGTGACGGTCGCGACGATCTCGCCCTCCTCAAGGTCGAACCCGACGAGGACCTCCCGGTTGCCCCCTTGGGTGACTCCGACGCCATGCGCATCGGCGACTGGGTGATGGCCATGGGCAATCCGTTGGGCTTCGAGTATTCAGTCACGGTGGGCGTAGTGAGCGGCAAGGGCCGGGAGCTCCCCTCCTCCAACTTCGGCGACTTCATTCAGACCGATGCCGCCATCTACCCGGGGAACAGCGGAGGTCCGCTCTTCAACCTGGCGGGTGAGGTCATCGGCGTCAACACCGCGGTGATCCCCGACACGAACCTGGGCTTCGCCGTACCCATCAACACAGCCAAAGAGATTCTGCCCCAGCTTCTCGAGAAGGGGAAAGTGACCCGCGGCTACCTGGGAGTGAGCATCCAGTCGGTGGATCTCCTGGCGCAGAAGCCCGCGGGGGTCGAGTCCGGGGCGGCCGTCATGGAGGTCCACGAAGGAGCACCCGCGGCCAAGGCGGGCATCAAGGTCGGTGACGTAATCGTGGCCTTCGCCGGCACGCCGGTGGCCTCGCCCGAGGAGCTGACCGCTCTGGTGGTGACCACGAGCCCGGGTAAGCGCGTCCCGGTGACGGTCGTGCGTGACGGGAAGCGCCGGGATATCGAGGTGGTGATCGGGGTCCTGCCCAGCACCCTGGAGTAGGCGGCGGCCCGGTTGCCACGGGCCGCGCCGCCGCTCCTCGTCCGGGGCGGCCCGGCGTTATTTCCCACCTCTCGTCAGAGGGGCGCGGCATTCGCCCCCGCCCCTCGCCGGGAGGCGGCGGCGCGGCATTCGCCCCCGCCCTCGGCCGCCCGCCGCCTTTTGCCGCCTTCCCCCGCCGCCCAGCCGCTCAGGTATCATTCCCGGCCATGGGCTTCCTGGAACAGTGGATCATCCCCGTCCTGGTCGACTACGGCCTGGTGGCGATCTTCGTCACCATGACCCTGGAGAGCGCCTGCATCCCCATCCCCAGCGAGGTGGTGGTGCCTTACGGCGGCTTTTTGGCCGCTCAGGGTCACACCGAGCTCTGGCTGGTGGTGCTGGTGGCGACCGGGGCCAACCTCACCGGTTCCACCATCGCCTACGCGGCCGGGCGGTACGGCGGGCGCGGGGTCGTGCTGCGGTACGGCCGCTACGTATTCGTATCGCCGCACCATCTGGACAAGGCCGAGCAGTGGTTCGCCCGCCGGGGTCAGGTCACCGTCTTCGTCACGCGGATGATGCCCGGCATCCGTACCTTCATCTCGGTGCCGGCGGGGGTCGGGCGCATGCCCTATGGGCGGTTCGCGCTGTACTCCTTCCTGGGCGCTCTGCCGTGGAACCTGGCCCTGGCCTACCTCGGTTGGGTGTTCGGCGCGAACTGGGATCGGCTGCAAGGGTACTTCCACCGGTACAACCTGGTGTTCTTCGTGCTGCTGGGCGCGGCGGCGGCGGCCGCCGCCCTGTGGAAGTGGCGCGCCCTGCGGCGTTCGCGGACGGCCTGAGGGGCTGTCGAAGAACCGGGTATCACGCCGCGTCCGGCTGCGGCCGAGGGTCAAGAGTGGGAACGGCCCGAGGCGCTCCCCGGGGCGCGGCCGGTCGACGGGTCTCTACAACACCATCCCCAGGAACCTCTTGGTCCGCTCCTCCTGGGGGTGGGCGATCATCTCCCGGGGGTCGCCTTCCTCCACGATGGAGCCCCCGTCCATGAAGATGAGGCGGGTACCCACCTCCCGGGCGAAGCCCATCTCGTGGGTCACCACCACCATGGTCATGCCTCCCAGGGCGAGGTCTCTCATCACGTTCAGCACCTCGGCCACCAGCTCGGGGTCGAGGGCGGAGGTCACCTCGTCGAACAACATCATGTCCGGTTGCATGGCCAGAGCCCGGGCGATGGCCACCCGCTGCTGCTGGCCGCCGGAGAGCTGGTCGGGGTAGCTGTCGGCTTTCTCGGCCAGCCCCACTTTCGCGAGCAGCTCGCGGGCTATGTGCTCCACCTGCTCCCGCGGTTTCTTCTGCACCTTGAGGGGGGCCAGCATGATGTTCTCCAGAGCCGTCTTGTGCGGAAACAAGTTGAAGCTCTGGAAGACCATGCCGATCTTCTCCCGCACTTTGTTGACGTCGGTCTTGGGGTCGGTGATGTCCACGCCTTCGATGAGTATCGTGCCTCGTTGGATCGGCTCGAGAGCGTTCATGCACCGCAACATCGTAGACTTGCCCGAGCCCGACGGTCCGATGATCACCACCACCTCGCTCTTGACGACGTGAAGATCGATTCCCCGCAGCACCTCCAGGTCGCCGAAACTCTTGTGAACGCCCATGAGCCTGATCACAACAGACCTCCTCCCTTGGGGAGCTGGGCGGCCATGTCGGCGGGGATCTGTGTGCCGGCCCGGGGTTGCTTTTGCCGCCTCTCCAGACGGGCGGCCAGGCGGATGAGCGGAATGGTGAAGACCACGTACACCACCGCGGCCACCGTGAGGGGAGTCGGGTTGGCGACGACGCCCATCTTCTCCTTGGCTCGGAACAGCAGCTCCGGCACCGAGATGACCGAGGCCAGGGAAGTATCTTTGATGAGCGCCACGAGCTCGTTGGTCAACGGGGGGATGACGGTCTTGAGAGCCTGGGGCAGGATCACGTAGCGCATGGCCTGCCCGTAGGTCATGCCCAGGGAACGCGCGGCCTCCGTCTGTCCTTTGGGGATGGATTCGATACCGGCGCGGAAGACCTCGGCGGAGTAGGCCGCGTAACAGATGGCAAAGGCGGAGACGGCGGCGATGGTCGGGGGGAGTATCAGTGCGTCGATGCCCGTGTCGGCCCCGACAATGGCCAAGCCCGAGTAGATGAAGATCAGGAGGAGCAAGAGCGGCAGCCCGCGGAAGAAGTCGATGTAGACGACCGCGAACCAGCGCAGAACGCGGAACCGGGAGAGCCGCATGAGCGAAAGGGTGAGGCCCCAGATGAAGGCGAACAACAGCCCCAGCGCCAAGAGCTCGGCCACCGTGGGCAGAGTTCTCAGCAGCAGCGGCACCGTGTCCTTGATGATATCCCAGTTGAAGTAGTAGCGCTGCAGTGCGTCCACGCAGACCCCCTCCGCCCGGTCGATTCTCTAGAAACGGGCACGGGGGCCGGGGCTTGCGCCCCGGCCCCCGCAGAAGATCGTTCGGCTTGGTCCCGTGCCTACTGGGCTGTTCCGAACCACTTCGCGTAGATCTTGTCGTACGTGCCCTCGGCCTTGAGCTCCGCCAAAGCGGCGTTCATGGCTTCCAGGAGCTTGGTGTTCTCCTTCTTGATACCGAAGCCGTAGAAGTCGTCGGAACCGATCTTGCCGGTGTTTGCGAACTCAGGCTTGTCCTTGATGTAGTAGGCGTTGACGGGGGAGTCGTTGACCACGGCGTCCACCCGGCCGGCCAGCAGGTCCTGGATGGCCGCCACGATGGTGTCGTACTTCTTGATCTCCTTGACGCCCTGGATCTTCTCCACCTCGAACTGACCGGTGGTGTCGACCTGCACCCCCACGATCTTCCCCACGAGCCCCTGCGCATCGGCGATGGGGGCGTCGGCCTTGGTGGTGATGGCCAGGTTGGTGGGGATGTAGCCGTCGGTGAAGTTGATCTGCTTCTTACGATCCTCGGTGATGGTCATGGCCGACATGATGATGTCGTACCGGTTGGCCACCAGATTCGGGATGATGCCGTCCCAGGCGGTGGGCACGACCTCGAGCTCCAGCCCCATCTTCTTGGCGAGGGCTGTGACCAGGTCGACGTCGAAGCCGGTGTACCCGCCCTTTTCATCGGAAAACTCGAAGGGAGCGAACGAAGTGTCGGAGCCGGCCATGAGCTTCCCGGCCTCGATGGTAGGCGGCGTCTCGATGTTCGCCGACTTGGTGACGGCCGCGATGGCGGCATCGGCCGCGGCGGCCGCGTCCGCTCCGGCAGTGGTCTCCGGGGAAGACACCCCTGTGGTCTCCGGGGAGGGTGCCGCCGTGGTCTCCGGGGAGGGTGCCGCCGTAGTGGTGGTTTCGCCGCCGCCGCAGCCCGCAGCTACCGGCACCGCCACGAGCGCCAGCACCACCAGGATTGTGAGTAGCGCCCAGCCTCTCTTCAACGTGGACCTCCTTCTCGGGTACTGACGCGGCTCGGTGGCGCGATCCGCTCGAGTTACGAAGCGATTCTTCTCGGAGACCGGCCCCGGTTGATCTGTAGACGCTCCATAGATACCACAGCGATGCATAGGTGTCTAACGGTCATGCATGGGCCGCCGGTCTCCCGGCCGCCGCGGCCGGGCACGGGCACGCTATACTTCTCCGCGATCATGAAGGATGCCGACATGGGGTCCCAGGCGCGCTCGGAGTCGATCCCCGGCCCGAACTACGTGTACTGGGGCGGACGTAGCCTCTATGTAAACCTCACCAGTCGCTGCTCGTCGGCGTGTGTCTTCTGCCTGCGCGAATGGACTTGGAACGTGTACGGGTACGACCTGAGACTCGCCCCGGCACAGGAGCCTACCGCCGAAGATGTCATCACGGCTCTGGAGTACGCGTTCCTGGACGGGATGCCGGACGAGGTGGTTTTCACCGGGCTGGGCGAGCCCACTCTCCGACTCGATGAGATCCTCGCGCTGCTCGACTGGTTGCGGACGCGGCGGCTGCGCACCCGTCTCGACACCAACGGCCAAGCGGGGCTTCTCCACCCGGGCCGCGATGTGGCCGGCGAGCTGGCGGCCGCCGGGCTCGGGGCCGCCTCGGTGAGTCTGAATGCTTCCGACCCGGTCACCTACGACCGGGTCTGCCGTCCGCTCTTCGCGCATGCCTTCCGGGCGGTGACGCGGTTCATCCGCGCCGCGGTGCAGGCGGGCATCGAGGTTACGGCCACGGTGGTCGCCGTGCCCCAGGTCGATGTGGAGGCGGCCCGGGCGCTGGCTGCCGAGCTTGGAGCCGCGTTCCGGGTCCGGCCTCTGATCACCGTGGACGCGGGCGCATCGGTCAGGGGAGGGAGCGACCGATGAGGGCGGGGGAGAGCGCCCCCGCCTGGGTGCGGCGTCTGGCCGACGATCTGGCGGCCGGACTGCGGGAGCTGGTGCGGCCTCATCTGGGCCGTACGGCCGCGCGCAACCCGACCGGGCGGGCCGCGGGGGGTGACACCACCTTTGCCATCGACGAGGCGGCCGAGCTCTACTTGGAGCGGTTCCTGCGCGGGCGAGGCCGACCGATCGCGGTGTACTCGGAGGACCGGGGGCTGGTGGAATGGCACGGGGGCGGCGAGTACGTGCTGATTGTCGATCCCATCGACGGCACCCGTCCGGCGGCCGCCGGCTTCGAGGCGGCCTGCGTCAGTGTCGCCGTGGCCCGGCGGGGGGAACGGCCGGTCATGGGCGACGTCCAGTATGGGGTCGTGCAGGAGATCAAGGAGGGCGGAGTTTTTCGGGCGGCGCGCGGGGAGGGCGTGGCGCTCGTCGCTCCCGCCGGCGGGCGGCGCTCCCCGGTGATCTCGGCCAACGCCGATCTCTCCCGGCTCTTCTGGACCATCGGCTTCCGCGGTCGGCCTGCCGCCGAGCTGGTGACCGTCCTGGGCGGGCTCATCGACATGTCCTCCGTGGACGGCGCCGTCTTCGACATCGGCAGTGCCACGTATTCCATGACCCGCATCCTCACCGGCCAGCTCGACGCCTATATCGACGTGGGACCGCGCATGATCGAGGTGGCTCCCTGGGTGGAGGCCCGCTTCCGGGATGTGGGGAAGGGCCACGTGCTGAACAACTCGCCTCACGACGTGGCCGCCTCTACCCTGATCCTGCAGGAGGCGGGCTGCCCGGTGACCGACGCCGCCGGGCGCGACCTGGCGGACAGGCCGCTGCTCGGCTCCGACATGGGTTACCAGATGTCCGTCGTGGCTTCGGCCAATCCCGGGGTGCACGAGGCCATCCTTGCCGAAGTCGCCCGGGGTCTGGAACGGCTCGCGGCCGCGGAGCCGCCCCGAGGGAGCACTCGTTGAACCGGTCCGCGCTTTTCGGGGAACCCACGGAGCGCGGGGTGCGCTGCACTCTCTGCCCTCATCGTTGTGACATCGCCGAGGGACGCGAGGGCACGTGTCGGGTCAGGGGCGTGCGGGGCGGGCAGCTGTTGAGTCTCGTGTACGGCCGTCCGGCCACGGTCGTCTCGGACGAGATCGAGAAGAAACCGCTGTACCATTTCCATCCCGGCACCCGGGCCCTCTCCCTGGGTACGCTGGGGTGCAACGTCCTGTGCTCGGGCTGCCAGAACTGGCAGATCTCCCACGCGAGCGCCGGCCGGGGCGCCGCCGAGAAACTGCCCACTCTCACGCCGAAAGAAGCGGTGGCCATGGCCCGCCGGCACAAACTGGCCGGGGTAGCCTGGACGTACAACGACCCTGTTGTCTGGGCGGAGTACGTGCATGACGTCGCCGTGGCCTTCCGGGCAGCCGGGCTGTACACCGCTTTCATCACCGCCGGCTACATCAGCCGGGAGGCCCTCGACTATCTGGCCCCCCACCTGGATGCCTTTAAGTTCGACCTGAAGGCTCCCGGGGCGAAGGGCTGGTCGTGGTTCACCAAGGTCAAGGACCCGGAGCCCTGTTTCGAAGCCGCCGTACGCGCCAAGACGATCCACGGCTGCCACGTCGAGGTGGTGTCGAACATCGTGCCCGGTCTGAACGACGACGAGCCCAGCGTGATCGCCATGGCCGAGTGGGTGCGGGACCACCTGGGTCCGAATACTCCCTGGCATGTGACCCGTTTCCTGCCCGACTTCGAGCTCAGCTACCTCAAGGCCACACCCATCCCCACCTTGGAGCGGGCGGCCGCGCTCGGGCGCAAGGCGGGCCTGCGCTTCGTCTACGTGGGCAACGTCCCCGGCCACGCCTCGCGCCACACCGTCTGCCCGGCGTGCGGGCGCACCGCGATCCACCGGGGTGAGCGGGGCGCGGAGGAGGTGTGGGTGAAAGCGGGGCGCTGTGCGGTCTGCGGGGAGGATTTGCAGGTGGTCCAGTGACCAGGTATAACTAGCTCGCTCCCTTCTCCGGGGAAGAGGAGCACCCGCTGCGGGCCGATCTCCGCGCGGGTTTAGGGCCGGATGAGGCAAGGGTAGGTTGGCGCCAGAACACGCGAAAACAGCGGCATCCGCGGGAGGACCGCCCCCTGGCGGGGGGCGGGCGCCGCGGGATCGGGACGCGGAACGGTCGGGGGTTCTGACCATGGCGCTTGAAGCTCACCACGGCACCGGGGCGCACGCGGACGGCGGTCACCGCGTCTCGCTTGCCATCCCTTGCCGGCCGGAGTACGCGGCGCTCTGCCGGTTGACGGTCGCGGGCATCGCGAACCTGCAGGGGCTCGATCAAGAGACTGTGGCCGATCTCAAGGTGGCGGTGACCGAAGCGTGCTCGCTTTTCATGCGTTTCGCGGAGTCCGGCGGCGAAGCCCCCCCCGGCGCCGCTCGTTTCGCGGAGTCCGGCGGCGAAGCCCCCCTCGTTGACGCTCCGGAGCCCGTAATCCGCCTCGAGTTTTCGATTACGGACGATAGCTGGGTCATTCAGGTGTGTGCCGGGCAGGGAAGCTCTCCGGCCCATCCGCTTGTCCACCCGACCGCGGAGACCGAGCTCGGCCTGTCCGTCATACGAGCGCTCCTCGACCGGGTCGAACTCCTGGCAGAGAGTGACGGTGGCTTCTCGTTGACGCTCGTCAAGCAGGTGTGATGAAAGAGACGTACCGGGCGCTCATCGTCGACGACGAGGCACCGGCTCGTTCGGAGCTGAGGTTCTTGCTCGGGCGCCATGCCCGTATCAAAGTGGTGGGTGAAGCCTCGGGGGCGGACGAGGCCCTGGCCCTGGCCGAGAACCTTTCCTATGACGTGGTCTTCCTCGACATCAACCTTCCCGAGTCAGACGGCCTCGAAGTAGCCTCCCGCCTGGCTGGTCTGGCCGACCACCCCTATGTGGTCTTCGTCACGGCCTATTCCGAGTTCGCGGTGCGGGCTTTCGAGGTGAGCGCCTTCGATTACCTGCTCAAGCCCGTGACGGAGAAACGCATCGACCAAACGGTCGACCGGCTCCTGACGGTTCTCGACGCCACCACCCGCGCGACCGGCGGCCAACCCGCGCGCCTGGAACGCCTCGCCGTCAGTCGCAGCGACAAGACCGTCCTGCTCGATCTGGAGCAGATCTATTACTTCCAAGCCGAGGGCGATTACACCCGGGTGGTGGCCCGGGCAGGCAGCTACCTGGCGAACTACTCGCTCAAGTCTCTCGAGGAACGGCTCGACCCCAAGCTCTTCTTCCGTTGTCACCGTAGCTCCATCGTCAACCTCACCCATGTCTCGGAGATCGTATCCCTCCCTTCGAACACCTACGGTCTGCGCCTGCGCGACGAGCGGGGGACGGTTCTGCCCCTGAGCCGGCGCCAGACCCGGGAACTCCGAAAGCGCCTCGAGTTCTAGAGCGGGGTGAACACGTGACCGCACGGCAAACGCCTCTCGGCGGCTCCCTGGTGGACCGCGTTCTCGTCGGAGAGGCCCGAGCGGCGGCCCTCGAGCGGTGCCCCGGGCTGCCTGCGCTCATGATCGACTCCGAGGCCGAGATCACGTGCGAGATGATCGCCACCGGAGTCTTCTCACCGCTCACCGGTTTTCTCACCAAAGAGGAGAACGAGAGCGTATTGCAGACGGGCCGGCTGCTCGATGGGACTCCCTGGCCCATCCCCCTCTCCCTGGCGCCCGCCGGCCGGCGCAACGCCGAGGTTCTGCGCGGGCTCCGCGAGGGGGACGAGGTTGTCTTGATCGACCGCCGCGGGGAGTACGTGGCTCTGCAGCGGGTAAGCCAGGTCTATGCGCTCGACCGGGAAGCGCGGGCGCGCAGCCTGTTCGGCACCGGGGAACCGGCCGCCCACCCGGGAGTGGCGTCCATGTACCGCCGTTTTGGTTCGCTGGCCCTGGCCGGTCCCCTGGAGCTGTTGCGCCGTCCGGGCTGGGGGGCTTTCGAGGCCTACCGGATGACGCCCCGCGAGACGTACGAGTATCTCTACGACCGGCAGGGCTACAGCCGGGTGGCCGGCTTCGTGACGGGAGCCAACCCGCCGCACATGGGGCACGAGCATATGCACCGGGTCGCTCTGGAGCTGGTGGATGCCGTGCTTCTGCTGCCCCAGGTGGAAATGGAGAGGCCGGAGTACATCGAAGCCACCCACCGGATCCTGGCCTTGGAGACACTGCGTGACGTGTACTACCCCCCGAATCGGGTGGTCTTGGCCGCCCTGCGCACCAATTATCTCTTCGCGGGCCCGCGCGAGGCCGTGCTCCATGCCTTGATCATGCGCAACTACGGCTGCACGCACGCCCTCATCGGGCGCGATCATGCCGGGGTGGGCGACCGATACGACATGTACGCGGGGCAGCGCATCTTCACCGAATACGAGCCGGGGGAGCTGGGTATCGAGCCGCTGTTCTTCTCGGAGATCTTCTACTGCACGCGCTGCCGGGCAACCGCCACCGAGCGCACATGTCCCCACGACGCCCGCTACCGACTCATGATCTCGGGCACCGGCATCCGCGAGGTGTTACGCCGTGGATATCTGCCGCCCAAGGAGATCTGTCGGCCCGAGGTGGGGCACGTGGCCCTGCGGGGTGTGGTCCCCAAGGGCGTCGACGCGGCGGGCCGCGGTGTCTATCCTGTGGGGCAGACCATCCACAGCCTCTTCCCTCATTACGAGGTGGCCGTTCGCCTGGGTGGCCACCTGAGGCCCGGGGTCGTGCCCTGGCAGGCTCTCACCGATCGGGATCTCGAAGCCGCTCTGCTGGACAGCCGCACCCACGCCGACGAGGTGTACGCAGGTGTATTCGCCGAGTTTGCGGCGGCGGTGGAGACCGACAGACGGTTGGCCGAGCGGTGGCGCGTGGAGGCCCGCGAGATCCTGGCCGATCAGCGGCATGCCGAGACGGAGAAGCTGCCGGAGCGCGCCCCCGAGGGGGAGATCGAGGCCGGGTGGGTGGAA
>JAJZQZ010000115.1 GCA_021802965.1 Actinomycetes bacterium | reverse complement strand
CGGCTCTCGTCCCAGATCGTCTGGGCGGCGGCCAGCGCGGTCTCCTTGTCGCTCGCCTCGATCGCCTTCTTGCAGCGTTCGAGCGGAGTCTCCATCATGTCGGTGCGGATTATCGGTTCCACTGTGTCCCCCATTCGTTTCGCGGAATTCGTTCTAGGCACCCACTGCCAGCTCGACCCGACGCACCACTTCGGCGCTCAGCGTGCCGGGCGAGAAGACCTCCGCCACCCCCATGGCTTTGAGGTCCGCGGCGTCATCCGCGGGGATGACGCCGCCGCACAGCACGGGCAGGTCGAGCTCGGACTTCTTCATGGCGTCGAGCAGGCGGCGCATCTGCGTCGTGTGCTGCCCGGAAAGGAAGCTCACGCCGATCGCGTCGACGTCTTCGGCTATCGCCGTGTTGACGACCTCGTCGGCATAGTTGTGCAGACCCAGGTAGATCACCTCGTACCCCGCGTTGCGCAGGATGTGGGCAACCGTGACGATGCCCGTGTCGTGCGAGTCGAGCCCCATCTTCGCCAGCAGCACTCGTTTCGCCATCACCCGACCCCCTCTCGTTTGGCGGCGTCGCGCGCCGCATTCTTGAACGACCAGCCCATCGCGTCACGCATGGCGTCGTGGCACTCGCCCATGGTGACCTTGTTCCGTACCGCGTTCATGATGACCGGCACCATGTTCTCCCCGGCCTTCCAGGCGCGCTCGATCTGGCCCATGGCCTCGGCCCAGGCGGCCTGGTCGCGGCCGGCACGGTATTCCTTCAGGTAGGCCGCCCGGCGCTCGCCCCAGACGTCGGCCTGGATCTTGTGCACTTTGATGGGCGGGTCTTCGTCGGGGCCGCAGGTGAAGGCGTTGACGCCCACCAGGGTGCGCCTGCCCGAGTCGAGCTCCTCCTGGTTGTGGTAGCGGGCCTCGTTGATCTGCCCTTCGAGCCAGCCGCGCTTGATGCACTCACCCATACCGCCGAACTCGTCGACCTCGGCCAGCTTGGCCGAGATCGCGGCCTCCATGCGGTTGGTGAGGTCCTCTACATAATAGGAGCCGGCGAGCGGGTCGACCGCCTTGGTCACCCCGGTCTCGTACGCGAGCACCTGCTGGGTGCGCAGAGCGATGCTGCTGGATTCCTCCGTGGGCAGGCCGTGTCCCTCGTCGTACGAGCACAGGTGGATCGACTGGGCGCCGCCAAAGGCGGCCGCCAGGGCTTCCATGGACGTGCGGATGACGTTCACCTGAGGCTGCTGGGTGGTCAAGGTGTTGCCGGCCGACTGGACGCTGAAGCGCAGGCGGCAGCACTCGTCGGTCTTCGCCCCGAACCGCTCCTTCATGGTCTTGGCGTAGAGCCGGCGCATGGCCCGGAACTTGGCCACCTCCTCGAAGAAGTCGATGGAGCAGGACAAGAAGAACGACGCCCGCTTGCTGAAGACGTCGACGTCGAGGCCCCGCTCCTGACACAAACGGAAGATGTCGAACGCGTGCCCCAGTGTGAAGGCGCCGTCCTGGACGGCGTTCACGCCCGTCTCCCGCAGGTTGTACCCGTTTGTGACCATCCAGTTGAGCTTGGGCATCTTCGTCGAGATGAACTCGATGTTGTCGATGCAGAGGCGGGTGGTGGCGTCGAGCGGGAAGAACTGGGTGACCGTCTGGAGAGGGCCGCCGCTCATCTGGTAGTAGGGGTCGTTCTGCTGGGTGCCGATCACCTTGTCCAGAGGCACGCCGCGCTTCTCGGCCACGCAGGCCAGCATGGCCAGGGTGACCGTGGAAACGGGCGGACGGATCGATAGCGCATAGGAGACCGAGTCGGGGCTGAAGCCGTCGTACAGGGCTTCCATGTCTTCCAGGGTCGAGATGGCCACCCCGGTGACGCCCACCTCACCGTCGGCGATGCCGTCGTCGGAGTCGAAGCCGTACGACGTGGGCAGGTCGATGGTGATCACAAACCCGTTGGCGCCCGTCTTGGCGAGGTACTTGATGCGCTCGTTGCTCTCCTGGGGAGAGCCGAAGCCCACCTGGAAGCGCCGGGTCCAGACGCGGGTGCGGTACATGCCCGGGTACGGACCCCGCGTGAACGGGTAGCCGCCGGGTACGCCGAGGTCCCGGTCGTAGTCGAGGTCTTCTATCGCCGCGGGAGTGTAGTACTCCTCGATATCCAGGCCGGCCGCAGTCGTGAAGACCCCGTCTCGGGCCGGCGACGTCGGGTCGGCCGTGGTCTGTTCTTGTTCGGTCATCGGAGTCGTCCCTCCTACTTCGTCCTCTTCGCCCGCTCGGCCGTGGTGGCGGCCGCGTCCACCTGAGGCTGGTCGCCTCCGGTCACGACGACGCCGTACTTCTCGCGGGCGTCGTCGGCAGTCAGGAACTCATCGAGCACGTCCTTGAGCACGAGCGCGGGGTCGCGCTCGAGCGGGTCGCCCCAACCGGCGCCTCCCTGCATCTCCTGCTCGTAGGTGTCTCCCGCTTTGGGGTCCCAGAAGGTGTTGATGAGGATGGGCGTCACGGTCCCGTCGGCGTGCTTGATCCGGGGACGGCAGGGCGGCGGGTTGCCGCCTCCGAACAGCCCGAACGGCACGGCCCACTCTGCGTGGCCCTGACCCACCTCGGCTGCGTTCACGTCGGCCAGGTACTGCAGCTTGTAGGTGGCGCCCATGCCGCCGCGGTACTTGCCGATGCCCTCGCGCCCTCCGATCAGCTCGTTCTGCCACACGACGGTGGGGGTCACGAGCTCCATGATCTCGGGGTCGGGCTGTCGCAGCTGGCCCATGGTGTGCGACGGGCCTCCTTCGGCCCAGCCGTCGTAGCCGGCGGTCCCGCCGGAGCCGTCGGAGCAGGTGACGAAGTCGAGATTGGCGAAGAAGCGCTGCGTGCGCGGGTTGATGCCCGTGGAGATATGCATGCTCATCTTGCCGTGGGCGCCCGTGGCCCAGTCGGGCTTGGCCGGAGCCAAGGCCAGGGTGACGGCCTCGAAGATGGTCTCGGTCATCGTGCAGGTGCACATGGTGGTCGCCGCCGGGAACTCCGGGTCGACGCAGGTACCCTTCTTGGTGATCAGATGGATGGGGCGAAGGGCGCCGTCGTTACGCTTGGTATCGCCCTCGGCGAAGTAGAGCACGGCCATGTTGGCCACCGAGAAGGTGTTGCCCCACGTGCTGTTGAGGAAGGAGGGCACCTGCGGGTCGCTCTCGGAGAGATCCACGGTGATGTCGCTGCCCGCGACCGTGACCTTGGCCCGTACGGTCACCGGCTTGCCCCGGTCGACGGCGTCGTCGTCAAAGGCCTTCTCGCCCAGGTACACGCCATCGGCGAGCTGGGTGATCTTGTGGCGCAGGCCGCGCTCGGTGGCGTCCATCAGCTCGTCGAGGCAGGAGTAGATGGGATCGACGCCGTACTGCTCGACCAGTGCCAGGAGGCCACGCTCGCCTACGGTGCAGGCGCCCACCTGGCAGTTGAGGTCGGCTTCGACCAATGCGGGGATCTTCGTGTTGCTCTTGAGGAAGTCCCAGATGCTGCGGTTGTACACGCCGGCCGCGTAGAGCTTCGAGGGCTTGATGATGATGCCGTCGTCCCAGGTGGTGCGCGCCGTGGGATCGTAGCCGCAGAGGCCGCGCCCGCCCACGTCGACATGATGGCCCTTGGCCACGGCCCAGAAGACGATCTCCCCGTTGTGGAAGATGGGCTTGGCCACGTTGATGTCCGGCGTGTGGCTGTTCCGGCCGTACGGGTCGTTGTGCACGATGACGTCACCCTCGTGCAGGTCGTCGCCGAAGTAGCCGGCGATCTCCTGGATGGCGACGCTGAGGTTGCTCGCCAGCACCGGCAGCCAGTCGCGCTGGGCGATGAGGCGGAGGTTCCGGTCGAACAGGCCCGCGGCGATATCCCGGGCCTCGGCGAAGATGGGCGACATCGAGGTGCGCATCATGGCGCCGGCGACCTGGTCGACGATCGACGAGAAGCGGCTGTCGAGAACGGCCGTCAGGATAGGGTCGACTTTGGCGGTGGATCGAGTATCGGTCATCGGGTATCTCCCTTGGTCGTCGTGTCGGTCAGAAGACTGTCAGCGCTGGATCCGCTTGAGGCTTTCTTCCAAGGTGTACTCGCTCCGGTGCATCAGGTAGTTGCCGTACTCGTCGCATTGCACCTGCCAGTTCGGAGGCACCACGATGGTCGTCGTGGGCTCTTCGATGACCGCCGGGCCCGACAGTTTGTTCCCGTAGCCCATCGCCGTCCCGTTATACGTGGGGGCCGTGACCCAGGAACCTTCCCAGAAGATCTCGCGCCGGTCTTTGAGGGCGTGCTCCGAGGTCTCGCCCATGAAAGTGGTCTTCGCGAAGTGCGGCTTCTCGACCAGTCCGACGGCTGTGAGTCGCAGTGACATGAGCTCCTGGGTGAAGCCCTGCAGGGAATAGCCGTAGAGCACGTCGTGACGCTTGTTGAAGTTCTCGAGGAGCGACAGGAGCTGGCCCTGCCCGAAACCCTTGCCGTCGCCGACGGGCACCGGGGTGGCGATCTCGTTGAACTGGCCCTCGTAGCGGATGTCGGCCCAGAAGTCCAGGGCGACACGGTCCGCGGGGATGCCCTCGCGTTCCAGGACGCTGTAAGCCTCGGCCTTCATCTCCTCGAGCTTCGCGTTGATGAGAGCGGTATCGACCTGGTCGGGCAGCAGGATGGTGTGGGCTACCCGCACGAAATCGTGCTTGATGTCGGAGATGAGCATGCCGGTCGCGCAGAAGACCGACGAGATCTTCGGAACCAGGATCAGCGGCACCTCCAGCTCCTCGGCGATGGCGCAGGCGTGGACCGGGCCGGCGCCGCCAGCGGTCACCAGGAGGGCGCTGCGCGGGTCGTAGCCCTTGTTGATGGAGGTGGTGCGGACCGCCTCGGCCATGTTGGTGTTGACGATCTTGTAGATGCCGTAGGCTGCGTCCTCTAGGCTCATACCCAGCTTGTCGGCGACGTTCAGGCGGATGGCCTCCCGAGCCATGTCGGGGTAGATCGCCATCCGGCCGCCCAGGAAGTAGTCGGGGTGCAGGTAGCCCAGCAGCAGGTCGGCGTCGGTCACGGTGGGCTGGTCGCCGCCCGCACCGTAGCAGGCCGGGCCGGGGGATGCGCCCGCGCTCTTGGGGCCCACGCGGAACAAGCCGCTGTTGTCCACCCAGGCGATGCTGCCCCCGCCGGCGCCGATGGTGTGCACGCCGATCGAGGGGGCCGCCATGCGGAACATGGCCACGTCGAGCTCGGTGCTCACCTCGGGCTCGCCGTCGCGGATCAGGCAGACGTCGAAGCTGGTGCCGCCCATGTCGATGGTCATCACGTCCTGGCACCCGTGGATGCCGCCGAAGAAGACTCCCGAGGTACCGGCGCCGGCCGGGCCGGACAGCAGGGAGTTGACCGCGAAGTCCATGGCCACCGCCGGAGACATCATGCCTCCGTTTGACTGCATGATCAGCAGCACGCCCTGAAAGCCCGAGTCGCCGAGACGGGAGAGCAGGCTCTTGATATAGCGCCGCAGCACCGGCCCCACGGCTGCGTTGAAGACCGTGGTCGATCCCCGCTCGTACAGGCGAACCTGGGGCAGGACCTTGCTCGACTGCGAGACGTATACGTCGGGCAGCTCGCGCTCGAGCAGCTCGCGCGCCTTGTCCTCGTGCTCCGGGTTGAGGAACGAGAAGAGGAAGGTGATGGCTACCGCCTCGACCTTCTCTTTCTTGAACACCTCAGCCGCGGCGAGGACGTCGGCCTCGTCAAGCGCCAGAAGCACTTCGCCCTCGCAATTGACCCGTTCGGCCGCGGTGCGGCGCAGGCGCCGAGGGACGATGGGCTCGGGCGGAGCCTCCTTCGAGTCGTAACAGGTGGGCTTGAGGCCGCGCCGGGTCTGCAGCCAGTCACGGTGCCCCGTGGTGGTGAGCAGGCCGGTCTTGGAATACGTGCCCGTCAGCACCGCGTTCGTGGTGATGGTGGTGCCGTGCGCGAGCAGCGATACCTGACGCAGGAAGTCCTCCAGGCTGATGCCCCGCGCTTCGGCCATCAGACCCAGACCCGTCATAAGGCCTACCGACGAGTCTTCTGGGGTGGAGGGAGTCTTGTACACCTCGACGTTGCCGTCGTCGTCCATCAACAGGAAGTCGGTGAACGTGCCGCCCACATCGATGCCGATCTTGTAGCTCACGGGCTACTCCCCCTTTGTAGTGTTCGCGTTCCGGTGCAGTCGAGCCGGATCGATCGGGTGACGGGTAGAGTGCCTGAACGACGCTACGCCGGCGTCCCCCCGCCAGGCTCCGAATGCCGATGAGTTTACGGGCGGTCCAGACCTTCGGATACTACCCGTCGGAGTAGTTCTGTGGGGCTCTCCTGCTTTGGCGCTCCGGTCACGCGCGGCCACGTGCGCGCGTCGGGTGAAAGCAAGGAAGCAGAGGCGGAGTTACCGATTCTGCCTCAGCCGGCACGCCTGCCTTCCTGCCCCAGGGCGAGCAGCAGGTAGAGCGCCGCGGGGATGTAGTACGGCAGCAACGTCAATCTCAGCGGGTGGCTCGTCCATATGAGTGGCTCCACGAGGACCGCCACCACAGCCACGAACCACGGGCGCGCATGGCGGCCTCGGAAAGTCTGAACGAGGGCCAGACCAGCGAGCACCATCGACGCAAGCGGCAGGCTGAACCGCAACGCCAACCAGACGGAGGGCGAAAGCCCGAAGACCTCCTCCCGGTCAAGTTGGCGCAGGACTTCTACGTCGTAGCGCAGCCCATAGAGCCACCATGCCAGAAGGCCGACGAATCCCGCGGCGGCGACAATGACTGCGTAGCGTCTCACCATTGAACCTGATGATGGCACCGGAGATCGACCCCCCTCGTGCAGGTATCAGACGCCCCAGCTGTCTCTGCGATCCAGTTCACGCTGCCGCGGTCAGGCACTGCTGACCCATTCCGAGGCAAGCCGGAGCAGGAAGGACAGCACGCCGAGGGTCAACAGTAGCACCACGAAGCGGAGCAAGCGACTGCCAGGCTGGCGCAGACTCAGAAGACCCACCACAGCAAGCGCAAGCGCTAGTAGTACACCGAGAGCCATCAAGAACTGGTGGCGCGACAAGGCCGTACCGGGTCTGAAGGAACTCAAGGATATGGTCGCTGGCTAGGGCGAGGAAGCTGAAGAACAGACTGAGGATTAGCGCCGGGCCAGGCGCGGAGTTGCTGGGCGACGCCCGAGAAGAACTCTTGTGGTAGGCCGGTTCTGAGAGAGTCAAGTGCCCGGGACGGACAGCGGACTGGGGCGAGCGTCAATCAAGTATCTGCACGTTGTCGCTCCCGCACTCTGGACAGTACGGAGTCCACTCTTGGTACCACCAATCGGGTACTTCGTCCCCAGCGTAATCTTCGCTGTACTCTGACTGTCCGTATTCGTACCAGTCCTCATCGGCCTGCTCGTAGGTTTCGAGCCACTCGTAACCGCAGTCAAGGCAGCGGAAAGGGTCACCTGCTTGTACAGCCGTTGTCGTCGGAACAGGGTTGGTAGTTGCCGCTGAACTCGGCGGAGATGAGCGCTCTAGGGTCTCCACGTACACGACCCTAGCCGAGCGAGTGTGTGCCATAGCATCTTGCGATGAGGCCCACCGGCTAACCACTCCCCGAATGCGGACCCAGGCGTCGTGTCCGGTGCAGGCGGTGTCATCAACTCTGTTGGACTCACAGATGATCCAGTCGCCTATGGGGAAGTCCGGTGACGTCTGCACGAACATCTCCCACTTGACCCATGAACCGTCCGCGTGGTCGGGGCCACCGTTTACCTGCCCGACGAGGTCAACTTCTGCGCCTTCGTAGAGGTCGTTGCTCCAGCGTAGTCCACCCCAACTCTCATTGTCGAAGGACGGGCTGGACGGGTTCTTGGCTCGTATTGCGTCTCCGTAGTTGGTGGTGTCAAGCGTTGTGGTCTGGGAAGGCCCCGAAGCGGCGCGCTCTCGCAGAGTGGTCGTCTCCCGTTCGCCCCCGCAGGCTGTGAGCAGACACAATGCCGCCGTGACCCACATAAGAGCGATGAACCGTGTCCATGACACATGCGTCATCCGATGGCAGCAGTCTGTCTCCATGGTGGCCATGGTGACACCACGGGGGCGTGAATGATAGTGGCTGGCGATCGGTCGGGGACTCGTAGGGCGAACCCCCTCGCTGCCCCGGTTGGTACTCAGAAGAAGTCGGACCTGCATCGAGCCAGAAACCCTCTATGTGCAGGCAATATTGCCACCGATGACAACGGACAATGGGGACGAGGCCGACTTCGCACTTCTGCATACACGTCGAAGGCCTCAGTCGTCGACGAGTACCTCGGTCAAGGCGCCCGCCGATGAGGTCCGGACGGACTCCCGGCTGAGCAGGACTTCATGCTCGGCAGTCGTATCCACGAGGCGCCGCGTGACGATGCGGGCGACCTCCGATCCGCTGACCCACTTCTCCCTGAACCGGAGACCTGTCGCCCGGTCCACGTAGATCAGGGCATAATCGGCGGTGGCTTCGCCGCCCATGTTCGGGAACTTCACTCGGTACACATCCGCAGGCCGGCCGTCGACACTCATCTCGCTCTCGCGGGTGACGGGCAGACCCGCGAGGAAGTCGTGCGCTCCCGCATACTCGTCGAAGCTGCGAGCATGCTCTCGTATGGACGAACCGGCCGTGGACAAGCTCTTCGTCTTCCCCCCTTCGTTGACGTCCAGAAAGCGGAGCACACCTCCGACGTATCCCTCGAAGCGCATCCTCTGTCCGCCGTAGTCGATCAGAAAGCGATGGTCGGACTGCGGAAGGGAAGGGCTGGCCATCCGCTCCGTCTCTTCCAGCATGGTGCCTGTCGGGACGGCCGCGGAGAGCGGGGGGAGGTGCGCGAGGGGTCCCCCACCGGATTCAGCGCTGGTGCCTGAGGCTGGGGTTGATGCAGTGTCCGCCGTCCTGCCGCACGAGGCCAAGGCAGTCAGGACGAGGATCGCAAGTATCGCCCCGAACAGCCGCGGCAAGGAGCCGTGTGTCCACTTCGGACTCATTTACCGGGTGAGCCAGGAGACGAAGAAGTAGAGGATTACTCCGACGAGGAGGACCGCGACGGCATACAGCGCGGCGCGTCCGGCACAACAGCCGGTCAACTCGTTCCACGAGGCTGACCACGGCCAGGTCATTCTTCGCATTCTGGATCGCCGTTCGCGACGCCACTCGTCCTCGTCCATGGCTCCAGCATACTCCTGCCGCTTGGCGTGGCGCGTGCCTCGGAAGAAGTCCGAATGCCTGCTACCGAAAACTGGCCAATTTGCAGGTATGTTGTCTCTGATGGCAACGAACAACGGCGACGAGGCAGAGTTCGCACTTCTGCCAACCACGTCTGCCCGGATTCAGTGCGGCTGGGCGAGCCAGTCCGAGTCGGCGTCGTCATCACGGCGATTGCTCGTCTTGCTGGCGCCGGCGGGTGCGACCAGTGCGGACGGCGGCGCAGTCGGTCTTCCTGATTCCACGACGCCTTCTAACGTGCGAGGATAGCGCTTGCTGCGGAACGTGTGAGCGGCGTCCTCTTGCAGTCGTGCCAGATTGCCGCCTGACGTTGTCGCGTCGCCTTGTCGGCTGCTGGGCCCTGCCAGGTGAGCACGGGTCCGTTCAGGCGGGATCGAATTCTGCACGAGCTGTGACATAGAGAAGGGAAGGGCCAGAGTATGAAGAAGCCAATCGCTCCAATGGCTTTTGTTCCGGCCATGCCTTTGGTCCTGGTTGCCGTAAAAGATGAGGGCAAAACGAATTTTGCCCCCTTTAGTATGTATGGCCAACTGAGTCATTATCCGCCGCTGATCTATGTTTCGATGGCCAAGGGGAACCTGACGGCTGAAATTATAGGTAGAACCAAACAGTTCAGTGTCAATGTCCCTGGTACGGCGTTACTGGAAAGAATCAAGTTATGTGGCAGTATCTCTGGCCGTGAAAACGACAAGTCTCAGGCCTTCGAAGTCTTCTATGGGGCCACTGAGGATGTGCCCATGCTCCTTGATTGTCCGGTGAACCTCTGTTGTCACCTCTATGATACTTTAGAGTTTAGAGATACTTTTGTATATGTTGGGCAGGTTACTGACACCTTTGCTGATGAGGGTTGTTTGATAAATGATCGGCCGGTGGCTGTTCTAGTCGACCCCCTGTTTTGTACCAACCAGGGCGAGTTCCACCGATTGGGGGGAAAGCTATAGTCATTCGCGAGAAGCTAGCATTCTTCGGCCAGCCAGAAACAGCTGATTTGCTGGGCTGTTGCTTCGCATGACAACGAAGTACGGAGACGAGGCGGAGTTCTTCCGGGTCAAGGCGTGGAACTCCCAGGCCGAAGCGGCCGCGTACAACCTCGTCAAAGGCCGACGGACCAGGGTCGAAGGAGCACTGAGGCAGGACAGCTACGAGAAGGACGGCGAGAGCGTACGCGCGCGTCGGTGGTTGGGTGAATGTGCTTCAGCCGATTGTTGCGGAGGACTAGGATTCCTTCCGGGCAAGGGACCGCTACCCCGGGCTCTCTGGCCGAGAAGCCGATTCCGTTGAGGCAGGTGGGCATTGTGCACAAGGGGTCCAAGCGAGCCGGCGCCCGCGAACACTGGCCCGCGAGCCAGGAAACTACCCGCGTAGGTAGTTGAGCCACGGCCGGGCTTGCCCCTAGACTTCAGGACACGTTGGGGGGATGGCGACAGCGGACCTGCCGGAGAGCCGGCGAACGCCCGTGTTGCTCGACATCGGTGGCTCTCTGTCCCCTCTTTTCGAACGGCATACGGTCGAGGGGGAGCCATGGCATCACGGCAGGAAGTCGATCTGCACGTACAGTTCGCAGGGTTCGACGTGCGGAGCCCGCTGGGCGTGGCCGCCCAGGCGCCGTTCGCTCCGCCGTCCATCAGCGTCGACTACATGGTCGACCTTCTGCTGAAGCATGTGGATGAAGGCGCGGGGTTCGTCCACACTCCCTAT
>JAJZQZ010000114.1 GCA_021802965.1 Actinomycetes bacterium | reverse complement strand
GTCGGGCAGAGGTATGCGTTCCATCGCGGCGCGGTAGCGGCGCTCGCTGCGACGACGGTTGCGCAGGACGTTGGTGGCCACGCCGAGCAAGAAGGGAAGGGCGGAGTCGTGCACCAACTCCACGTCCCGCCGCCGACGCCACGCTTCGATGAAGACGATGGAGGTCAAGTCCTCAGCGACCGACCAGTCCGCGCAGCGACGAAAGAGGTAGTTGTAGACCGTCTTGGCGTGGCGCTCGAAGATCTCCCCGAAGGCAGCGGGGTCGTCGGCGAGAGCCCGACTCCAGAGAAACCGATCTGCAACCTCTCCCATACAGCCTTAGTGTCCGCTCGGCCGCCAGGGGTTCCCGATGCGCCAACCTGACGATCCAAGCTGGTGGGCGATATCAGAGTCGCATGCCGCTATCATGGAGCGTCATATAGACCATCGGGCGCTTCGATGCCGGCTCGAGGAGACACTATGGGCTTTCCGGATGATGTAGACGTCCGCTCGTTCAACCTGGGCATGATCTACGCCTTCATCGAGGTGGTCGCGTCCGGATGCAAGCGCCTGGGGCTCAGTCCGCCGATGACTGCGCAGGAGCTGGAAGAGGTCCGCGAGAACGCGCTGGAAATCGCGGCCGAGTACGGGGTGGCCACAATGATCGACCCTGAGTTTCTCGTCTCCCGGCTATTCAACCCTGCGTTCACCGACGGAAAAGAGGTGATGCTTTTCGCGCTCGACCCGGCGGACCTGGAAGAGTACATGACACTCAAGGGTCTCCGAGCCCGGAGTGTGACCGCCGGCACCTTGTCCGAACACGAAGAGCAGATCGCCCGTCGCTTCGGCCGTCTGCTCAGCTACAGCGAAGAGGCGATCGAAGGTTTGCTCAAGAAGCCCCGCTTCTGACCCGATTCCGCACCTCGGGTCGAGATTTCCGCCGGAGGAGTGAGAACCGGGGTGGGGTGGGTATAAGTCCGTGCGCCGACTCCGATGCGGTCCCCGCCGCATCGCTGAATCGCCCCACGGGAGACACCGATGGACCCCGATCACACCCACTCCCCGCCGCCATCTCCGTTCGCGGCCCGAGACTGCGCTCTCATCTCCCTGGCCACCGGCCTCGCCGCCGAGAACCTGCGCGAGTTCCGCGACGCGCTGCTCAAGGTACACGAGGGGAGCATCTATCATCACTTCTGGGGCCGCCTACTGCACGCGCGGTTCGACGAGCCGGAGTACCTGAACGACTTCGCCTCGTGGGCCTACCATGCCTTGCACGAGAAGGCGCTGGCCGAACGCCTCAGCCTCATCTATCCAGGTGACCACCCTGACCTGGAGAGCCTGCGCCACGAGGTGGTCGAGATAGTCGAGCAAAGACTCGACGAGAGCGAGCAGGTCCCCTGGGCGAAAGCCGACCAGCTGTTCTACTTCGTGCGAGCCCGACTGGTGGTATTCGACACCGGGATCCGGGTAAGCGAGCCTCGCGAGCTTGCGGAGGTGATCCCGCGCCTATCGACCGGCAGCGTCTACTACCACTTCATCGATGCGCGGCGGCGCACGAGCGAGGGTTGCGACGACTTCACCGCCTGGATATGCGCCCACAGCCCGGATTGCCCCGGGCTCCGAGACAAGCTGGCGGCGATCGACCCCTACTTCTCCTCCTTGAAGGAGACGCGGCGACGGCTCGGCGAGTTGTTCAACGCGTACTACCGCGAGGGGGCCACGAGATGACCGACCTCCTCGACCGATATACCGAGGTCGCCGGCCGCGACGTGGTCGAGCACCTGCGGCAGCTGGCAGCCCCGCTGAGCGGCGCCCGGGTCGTGCATGTGAACTCCACCCGGGAGGGGGGAGGCGTCGCCGAGATCCTGCGCGAACTCGTGCCCCTCATGCAGGCCCTGGACATCAAGGCAAGCTGGGAGGTGATCAGCGGGAGCCCCGACTTCTACGAGTGCACCAAGGGCTTCCACAACGCACTGCAGGGGATCACGGTGACGATCCCCGACGCGCTCCTGCAGGTGTACGAGGAGACCAACCGGCAGAACGCCGAATACCTTCGGCCGGCACTGGAGGAGGCCGACTTCGTCTTCATACACGATCCCCAACCGGCTCCGCTCATCGCGCACATACCCGACCACGCCGGCCCCTGGATTTGGCGCTGTCACATCGACGTCCGCCGACCGTATCGCCGGGTGTGGAGGTACCTGAAGCGCTGGGTGTCGCAGTACGACGCCAGCATCTTCTCGCTGCCCGAGTACGCGCAGCCTTTGCCGCACCCCCAGTACCTGATCCCGCCCAGCATCGATCCGCTGAGCGAGAAGAACCGCGACCTGCCCGCCGAGGAGGTGACGGCGGTGCGCGAGCGCTTCGGGCTCGACCCGGCCCTGCCCTTGATCCTACAGGTGTCTCGGTTCGACCGCTTCAAGGACCCACTCGGAGTGATCCAGGCCTACAAGTTGGTGAAGAAGCTCAGTCCGGTCCAGCTGGTTCTCGCAGGCGGAGGCGCCAGCGACGACCCCGAGGGCGAGGTCGTGCTCAACCAGGTCTTGCAGGCGGCCGCGGGGGATCCGAACATCCACGTGCTCCTGCTCCCCAGCGACGCCCACCGGACCATCAACGCCCTTCAACGGGCGGCCGACCTCGTGCTGCAGAAGTCGATCCGCGAAGGCTTCGGGCTGACAGTCACCGAGGCGATGTGGAAGAACAAGCCGGTGATCGGCGGTGACACGGGCGGCATCCGCCTGCAGGTCATCGACCACTACACCGGATTCCTGGTACGCACGCCCGAAGGGGCCGCGCTGCGCATCCGGTACCTGCTCCATCAGCGGGACCAGCTCGAGCAGATCGGCGAGCGGGCCCACCGCTTCGTCTGGGAGAACTTCCTCATCACGCGGCAGCTTCGCGAGTATCTGACCCTGATGCTGGGACTGCGCTTCGGTGAAGCCGACCGCATAGAGGTGGGGGTGTGATGCGCGGCATGGCCCTACGACGCGGGGGGCGCGATGCGACGTGCGACGACTGCTCCGTGGGCGAGCGGCTCCTGCGCGACTTCCTGGCCGCCATGCCGCACACCGACCGGCGACTGCTGATGCTGGACTTCGACGGCACCCTGTCGCCGCTGACCCCGGCACGAGAACGCGCCATACCATACGCAGGCGTCTCTACAAGGCTCACGAACTTGCTCGACCAAAGTTCGACCCGGGTGGTGGTGATAAGCGGGAGGAGCGCCTCCGAGGCCCATGGACTGCTCGGCTCGCACCCCGCGCTCGAGGTCTGGGGGGTGCATGGGTTGGAACACCGTTTGCCCAGTGGACGCGTCGAGCGGGCACCGGTGCGGGCGGAGGCGGCCGAGGCACTCGCCGCCGCGGTCCGGTGGGCCCAAGCGCGCGGGTTCGGCGACCAGGTCGAAGAGAAGTACGGGGCGGTGGCGCTGCACTGGAGGGCCCTCTCGAGCGAGCAGGCGGCGATAGTGAGGATCTCGGCGTCGGACGCCTGGTCGAGCCTGGCCGAACAAGCCGGATCGGAGCTGAAAGCGTTCGACGGAGGCCTGGAGCTGAGGGCCCCCGGGCCCAACAAGGGAGATGTGGTCCGGAGGGTCATGACGGAGAGCCTTGGCGCCGACGGGGGGCTCACCTCCATGACAGGAGGCGGCAAGGATGGCGCCAGCCTGGCGGTCGCATACTTGGGCGACGACCTCACCGACGAGGACGCCTTCCACAGCCTCCGCGTGGGCGGGTACGTTTCACCCGGGCTCCTGACGCTCGCCGTCCTCGTGCGGCCAGAATGGCGCCCAACGAAGGCCCAACTGTGGCTGCGGCCACCCATGGAGCTGCTCTCTTTCCTGGACCGATGGGTCGCCGCCGATCGGCCGAAGGAGAAGAGTGCGTGACCGCTGGGACGGCCGAGACGCAGGATGCCGTCGCCAACCATCGCCGCTCCCGTCTGGTAGCCGTATCGAACCGCCTCCCTGTCGTACTGGAGCGTGACGAGGAGGGCGGCTGGCGCACAAGGCCGGGTTCCGGGGGCCTCATCACCGCCATGGCCCCCGCTCTGCGCAACCGGGGTGGCTTGTGGATCGGCTGGCCGGGGACCGACGAGGACGCTGATCTGACCGAGGTCATGGCTCAGGCCTCGAAGGAGGCGGGCTACCGGTTGGTGCCCGTGAACCTGTCGGCGGACGAGGTCCGCCACTTCTATTACGGCTTCGCGAACGAGACCCTCTGGCCTCTGTTCCACGACCTTCCGACCCAGACCCTCTACGACCCGGTGGGGTGGCAGGCGTTCCAGTCCGCAAACCGCCGGTACGCGGAGACGGTGCAGGCGCGCGTGAGCCCCGACGACTTCATCTGGGTGCACGACTACCACCTGATGGGGGTCGCGCGCGAGCTGCGGAGCTTGGGGGCCCAGCAGCGTCTCGGGTTCTTCCTTCACATACCCTTCCCGCCGCTCGACATCTTCCTGAAGCTCCCGTGGCGGGCCCAGATCCTTACGGCGTTGCTGGATTACGACCTGATCGGATTGCAGACCATGCGCGATCGACGGAACTTCTTGAGCTGCGCACGCAGCCTGCTCCCCGGCTTTCGCACTCATGGCACGGGGTCGGTCCTGACGGCGGACCTCCGCGACCGCACCCTGCGAGTGGGCACCTTCCCCATCGGCATCGAGTTCGAGGAATTCGCACGACCCGCCAATTCGCCTGCGATCACGGCGAGGGCGGCTGACCTTCGCTCGGACCTCGGGGGCACTGCGGTGATTCTGGGGGTCGACCGCCTCGACTACACGAAGGGGATCCCCGAACGATTACGCGGCTTCCGGTGTGCGCTGCAACGGTACCCCGAGCTTCGTGGCAACCTGACTTTCGTGCAGCTGGCGGTGCCGAGTCGCCAAGGCGTGCCTAAATACAGAGCGCTGCGGGCCGAGATCGACCGCCTGGTGGGTCAGATCAACGGGGAGTTCACGGAGCCCGGGTGGATTCCGATCCACTACTTCTACCGGAGTTTCGACCGCGACGAACTGCTCGCCTACTATCGGGCCGCCGACATCGCGCTGGTCACGCCCTTGAAAGACGGAATGAACCTCGTTGCCAAGGAGTACTGCGCCAGCCAGGTCGACAATCGCGGGGTCCTCGTGCTGAGCGAGTTCGCCGGAGCAGCCGCCCAGCTGCACCGTTGGGCCCTGATGGTCAACCCGCATGACTCCGAAGGCCTGGCGGACGGTATCTTCCGAGCGTTCGTCATGAGTCCGAAGGAGCGGCGCCGACGCATGTCCCGCCTCCGGGGCTCGATACAGCGGAACGACATCTTCCGCTGGGTCGACGACTTCCTGGAGGCGGCTCTGAGCAGGCAGCTCGCCGACTTCCCGCATCAAGAAGACTACGTGCCCCCACTCGAGGTCGACGAGACGAGCTAACAGGCTGTTGAAACATGACTTCTCGCGGCGGGGGTGCGCCACGACGACGCGCGGCACGTTCTGCCCCTCACGAACCTCCGCGACAGCCCGGCAGAGACGCTAGGAGTCCGCGGGCCCCACCGGTGCCTGACGCATGCACGCCGCGGCCTCTTCTGGAAGCGAAGGGTCGATATCGACCCCAGTCAGGAGCTCGAAGCCGGCCGGGGTCGTCAGGCGCGGGCGCACCTCGACGAACCAGTGCAGCGCCGAGGTTAGTCCCAGGGTCCCGGGGTTGGGCGTGGAATGGACCAGGAGATTGTACGCGAGGTCCGGCCCCTTGGCCGCATGCAGCCGTGCAAGCGCCGGGCCGAGAGTCCCAGCCAACGCAGCCCGTTCCGCATCGTCGACCGCGCCGAAGTCGGCCTCGTGCGCCAGGGGCACGATCCAGAGCGCGAACGGTCCGCGGGAGGCGAAGGGGACGAAGACCGCGAACGACGCGTCCACAGAGACGACGCGCCGGGAGTCGGCCAGTTCCGCTCCCAGCATATCGCAGAGCAGGCAGCGTCCGGTCTGCTCCTGATAGTCGCGAGCGCGTCGCCGTCGGTCCTGCATCGCCTGGGGAACGACGTCCAGGGCCACGAGCTGGGCGTGAGGATGTGCCAAGGAACCGCCCGCCAGGGCACCCTGGTTGCGGAAGAGAGCCACCACCTCGACCCCCGGTGAGGCCGCCGCCGATCGATACCGCTCGTGATACGTCTCGACCACGACCCCCAGCTCCCCTGGAGAAAGCTGGTCCAGACGGGCATTGTGACATGCGCTCTCGATGATCACCTCGTGCCGGCCTCGCGCCGGCCGGGCTTCGAAGAGCCCCGAAGGGCCTGGGGGGATGGGGGAAGCTGCGGGCAAGGCGGCGGCGCTACGGACTTGCCCCTCCGAGTCACGATCCTCGAGGTCTCCGACCGCGGGGTACAGGTTCCTCACCACCCTGGTGAGCCAGGCGCCAGAGCCCTCGACCGACCCGCCCGTGTCCTCGTCGCCGGGCGAAACCCCGAGCGTACTCGCGGGTACCTGCATCAGTATCGGGGGAAGCAGGCGCTCGTTCCCTGGACAGAAAGGGCAGTCGGGATCGTATGCCGGCGCGCCGCCGGACAGTGACGCTCTGACCGGCAGTGAGTCCGCACGCGGGGTGGTGTCGATGGGTCGGCGCCTCCGGCTCGGTGCATAGATGACCCACTCCCCGGAGAGGAGGTCCCTCCGCATCTGCTGACCGCTCATCCGCCCTCCTGTTCCCTCGATGCCCCCGCTCAGATCAGCATGTACCCACCACGGGTCTCGCCCCCACTCCACCCGCTCCGCCTCGCTGCAGACACCCACTAAACTGCTCGGCTCTCCCCGCCGATACAGGGGGTGCCGACATCATTCGAGGCGCCGGGAGTGGGACGTTGCAGGAACCAGCCAAGAAGCAGCAAGCACCCGCCTATCACTGCCGCAGCTGCACGTCGCCTCTCCTGCAGCCGACCGAATGGGAGCACATCGACGAGCAACACTGGGAAGTCTCGATGCGCTGCCCCGAATGCCATGATGCCTATGCGGTGGTGCTGGAGCAAGAAGAGGTCAACGAGTTCTCCTATCACCTGGAGCACGGATTCCAGTGTCTGCTGGAAGCCGTGGACCAACTCGACCAGGAGGCCTTCGAAACCGAGTGCGAGACGTTCATCGCCGCGGTCTGGGCCGACGGCGTCTACCCGATGGATTTCTAAGGCGGAGGGTATCCCCCCAAACGGTCCGACCCCCCGGACCTCACCCTCGGCCCCATTATCCAGACCCCCGGCGCTCGCGCCGGGGGTCTTTTACTATGAGAGGATGATGCGGGTAGCTCTTGGTCAGAATACCCTAGAGGGTATATCATTGGGTCCGCACCAGGCGCGACGGATACAGCCGACCAGACAGGAGCAAAGGCATGGAGATGAAGGTCTACTTCCCGGGAAAGAAGCGCGTATACGCGGACTACAAGGGCTTCACCATCGAGACCGACCAACCCGAGAGCGGCGGCGGAGACGACTCGGCTCCGGCCCCCTTCGACCTCTTCATCGCCAGCATCGGCACGTGTGCCGGTATCTTCATGCTCGGGTTCATGCAGAAGCGAGACATCCCCACGGACGGCTCGGGAGTCACTCTGCGCGCGCATCGGGACCCCGAGAGCGGACTGATCGGGCGCATCGAGCTGGATCTGCATCTCCCGCCTGAGTTCCCCGACAAGTACCGGGACGCGGTCATCAACGCGGTCGAGCTCTGCACAGTCAAGCGCCACCTCCACCAGCCGCCGGCCTTCGAGGTGAAGACGATACCCGCCAAGTAGGCCCCGGCGCAGCGGACTGTCGAAAAATGCCTCCTAGGGCAGGTACTGCTCCTCGATGAGCTGGACCTCGTCCCCGTATCGCTCGATCCACCAGGGCACGTCGCGCATGTACTCGGCGCCGCTGGGCGGCGAGGAGCTCCAGAAGCTCACGAACTCGTCCCAGTTGGACGTGTGCGGGTTCGACCCGCCGTACGAGGCCGTGGTTATGGTCGCGTTCGGCGAGACGGTGAACTGGCGCAGCTGGGGGCTGCGGTTGCGGATGTAGTAGTCGTTGGGCAGGGTCTCGCCCGCGGGGATCTCCCCGTCTTCGACGGCGGCGGCCTGCGCCTCCTTGCCGCTCAGCATCTCGGCGAGATCTATGCTGATGTACCGCGTCCCTCCCTCTTCCCAGACGCGCTGGATAAAGCCCATGGCGCGGATACGGCCGTTGGGAAGACGGGTTTCGGCCGTGGAGAGCTTCTCGGTGGTGGTCGGCCCTGACGCCACCGTGGTGGAGGGAGCCGGCGTGGTGGTCGAGGCGCTCGATGCAGTGGAGCCCGCGTTCCCGGCCGGCGTGGAAGGTCGGCTGGTGACGGTCGTCTGAGTCGTCGCCGTCGAGCCGTCGCCGCTCCCGCCACAAGCCGGAGCCGAGAGCACGAGGGCGGCGAGTACGGCGGCGGCGCATACGAGGGCTCGGCCGGCGCTCACGTCCCTTCTTCGCCTCTCCTTCATCTCCGCCTCCCTTTCCCCATCAGTCGTGGCCTATCCCGGGTCGTTCGCGGGCGGGCTCGATTCCGCAGCCGCGATCCGCGCCGCCTCCTCCCGCTGCTCGAACCAGGCCTGGCGTAACGCCACCTTGATCGTCGCCGCCACGGGAAGCGCCAGCAACGCCCCCGCAAAGCCGGCCAGACTCGCTCCGATCAGAGTCGACACGAGCACCGCGGGAGGCGAGAGGTCGACCGCGTTCTTCATCACTCGGGGCACGAGGACGTAGTTCTCGAACTGCTGATAGACCACGAAGTAAGCCAACACGACCAAGCCCGTGACAGGCGATTGGGTGAAGGCGATGAGGACCGGGGGAACGGCCCCCAGATATGCACCCACCGAGGGGATCAGGTCGGCCATGCCCGCCCACATGGCCAGCGGGATCGCATAGGGGACTCCGATGATCAGGAGGGCGATCCCGGCAAAGACGCCGCAGAAGATAGACGTGATGATGTTGCCCGAGACGTAACCGGAGATCTTGTCCACTGATTGGGCGATGATGTCGGAGGCGCCCCCGCGGTGGTGCGGGTGGAAGACCATGGTGGCCGATCGTCGCAGCGCGGGCAGCGAGGCCATGAAGAAGATGGTAAGCACCATCACGGTCAGGAAGTTGAAGATGAAGCCGCTGACCTTGCCGGTCAATCCGAGCACCGTGTCGAAGGAGCCGGTCACTCGCTCGGGAATGGAGGCGATGTAGTCCTGGATCTGCTGCTGATGCTCGGTCACGAAGCGGCCGATCCAGTCGTTCCGCTGGGCCAGCTTGGGCACCATCTCGGGTACGGCCGAGGATAACGACTGGATCTGGCGCACGAGCGGGGGACCGATCAGGACGGCGAATACGCCGACGACCGCGAGCGCCACCAAGAATATGATGGCCACCGCCGCGCCCCTGCGCACATGCATGCGCTCCATCAGGAAGTCGACGGCCGGCTCTAGGCCCACGGCGATCACCGCGGCGATCAATACGAGCACGAAGATGCTGCGCACGGCGTTAGCCGCGTAGAGGACGGCGATAGTGACGACGACCGCTGCCGTCGTCTTCACCCAGTAAGAGGTGGGCGGCCAGCGATCTTCCCAGGCGCTGTCGGAGACCGTCCCGGGCGCGATGGTCGCCAACGGAGGAGGCGCGGCAGGATCGGCCGGCCTCAGTTCCTCGGACGGAGGTGTGGAGTCACCGCGCGTCACAGGCTACCCTCCCTGTTGCCTCATCCAGACTCGCCAGGTGGTGATCACCTTCTCGATGTGATGCATGGGATCCTCGTCGAGAGCGGTGCTCGAGCTCCTGTGGGGGCATCCCTCGAAGACGTCGGGGTCGGCGTAGGCCTCCTCGGCGACTCGCTGGATGATCTCGGCGTACTCGTCGATGTCGGCCTTGGAATAGCTCTCCGCGGGCTCGGGCGTGAACGGCTCGGGCACGACGAAGGGCTCGTGGCTGGAGAAGTAGTTGTTGACCCCGTAGTCGATGATGCGCTTCTCGATATCCTCGGTGCCGACACCTGTGTCCTCGTGCAGCGTCTGCCAACTCCAGCGGGCCTCGTCCAGTCTCCGCACTCCGGGTGCATAGGGCAGCGAAAGTCCCTTGACCTGCTTTAGCCGCTCACTGAGGTAGGCATTGTTCAAGACCGCGGTCTCCGACGCGCGCCGCAGGCCTTCGGCCCCGAGCGCCATGACCCAAGCGTACGACCGCAGCACCACCTGAAGGTTGCCCATGAACTGACGCACCTTGCCGATCGACAGGGGAAGGTCGTAGTCCAGATAGTAACGGGACCCGTCGGACTCGATCAGTGGCACGGGTAAGAAGGGGCGCAGAGCTGCGGCGGCCATGACCGCCCCCGCCGCCGGGCCCATGGACCCGTGGGGCGAGGAGAAGGTCTTGTGCAGGTTGAAGTGGCAGAGGTCGAAGCCCGCCTCCTTCGCCCGCGCGATACCCATGATGCCGTTCAGGTTGGCTTGGTCGTACGAGCAGATTCCCCCGACCGCGTGAACGGCATCGGTGTACTCGCGGATGCGTGGGTTGTAGAGGCCGGTGTCCTCCGGGTTGGTGATCATCACGCCCGCCGTGCGCTCCGAGAGCGCGGCTTTGAGCGCGCCCAGGTCGGGGTAGCCCGACTCATCGGGGTACAGCACGATCAGCTTGTAGCCGCAGACTGCCGGCGTGGCGGAATCGGCCGGGTGGGAGAAGATGGTCGTTATCATCTCGTCCCGCTGGTCAGCTTCACCCCGTGACTCATGGTACGCGCGGATGACAGCCGCGTTGGTGAAGATGGCCTGTGCCCCCGCGCCGGGCTGGAAGCTCACGGCGTCGAGTCCAGAGAGCTCGCAGCAGATGCGCCCGAAACGGTGGGCGATCTCGAGGATCCCCTGGACAGTCTCCTCGTCCTGGTTGGGGTGGATCTCGAGCATCTGGGGCAACCGGGCGAGCTGCTCGTTCACCTTGGGGGAGTACTTCATGGTGCACGTGCCCAGGCCGAAGTCGATGTTGGTATCGGTGCCCATGGTCATCT
>JAJZQZ010000113.1 GCA_021802965.1 Actinomycetes bacterium | reverse complement strand
GGTGAGGAGAGGGGAGAGCGGCGGCACGTAGTACATCATGGCCATCGTGCGGAACTCCGGGTGCAGTGGCAGGGCCAGCCCCCACTCCTTGACGAACCGGTAGACAGGTGAGCCCTGGGCGGCACTAACCCATCCGGGGTCGACGCCGTCTCGGGCGGCGGCGGCCAGCACCGCGGGGTCGCGGGGGTCGAGGATCGAGGCCAGGTGCGCGTCGAGCAGCTGGTGGTCGGCCGCCGCCGCCGCCCTCGGGACCTGGTCGGCGTCGTAGAGAAGGACCCCCATGTAGCGGATACGGCCCACGCAGGAATGGGCGCACCCCGGAGCCTCACCGGTCTCGAGCCGGGGGAAGCAGAGGATGCATTTCTCGGACTTGCCGGTGGTCCAGTTATTGTAGACCTTCTTGTAGGGGCAGGCGGCCACGCACATGCGCCAGCCGCGGCACTTCTGCTCGTTCACCAGCACCACGCCGTCCTCGCCCCGCTTGTAGATGGCCCCTGAGGGGCAAGCGGCGACGCAGGCCGGGTTCAGGCAGTGGTTGCAGATGCGGGGCACGTAGGTGAAGACCACCCGTTCGATCTCCTCGAACTGCGCCCGCACCTCCGGAGAGAGGGCGGCCAGGGCCGGGTCGTTGCGGGCGTACAGCTCGGAACCCGCCAGGTCGTCGTCCCAGTTGGGGCCGGCTTCGATGTCCATGGGCTCGCCGGTCACCATGCTGATGGGGATGGCGGTGGGTTGATCGTCGCCGGCGGGAGCGTCGAAGAGGTCCTGGTACCGGAAGGTGAAGGGCTCGTAGTAGTCGTCGAGGCTTGGAAGAGCCGGATTGTAGAAGAGCTTGGCCAGCCCGCCGGCTCGGGACTGCAGGCGCAGCTTGAGCTCCCCCGACCGGCTCCGGCGCCAGCCGCCGCGATAATGCTCCTGGTCCTCCCAGCGCACCGGGTAGCCCGTGCCAGGCCGGGTCTCGACGTTGTTCCACCACATGTACTCCGAACCCCGCGGATCGGTCCACAGGTTCTTGCAGGCCACCGAACAGGTGTGGCAGCCCAGGCACTTGTCGAGGTGGAACATCATGCTCATATGGGCGCGGACTCTCATGACGATCTCCTCGGCCTCATCAGTACGTGGGCGGGTCGATGCGGCGGACGTAGACGAAGGTGTCCCGGTTGACCCCCACCGGCCCCCAGTAGTTGAAGGCGTAGGTGAACTGGGCGTAGCCCCCGCTCATGAGCAGAGGCTTCAGCTTGGTACGGTCCAGGGAGTTGTGGATACCGGCCCGTCTCTTCCGGCGCGGCGACTTCGGGATGCCCACCGTGCGCTCCGTGGCGTGGTACACGAACACCGAGCCTCTGGGGATGCGCGACGACACCGCGGCCCGCTGGACGAAGACACCGTGATCGTTGTAGAGCTCGACCCAGTCGTTGTCGGCTATGCCCAGCTCGGCGGCTTCCTTGTCGTTGAGCCAGACCGGGTAGCCGCCTCGGGAGAGGGTCATCATGCGGTGGTTGTCCGAGAAGGTGGAGTGGATGCTCCACTTGCTGTGCGGCGTGATGAAGTTGAGGATGCGACCCTCGGCCCCTTCGATGTGGGTCTGGGTCAGGTCGTCGGTCATCGTGTGATCGGGCCGGGGCTTGTAGGTGGGCAGGTGCTCGCCCCACTCGAGATAGCTGTCGTGGTCGAGGTAGAAGTGTTGGCGTCCGGTGAGCGTGCGCCATGGCACGAGGCGCTCCACGTTCAGGGTGTAGGGCGAGTAGGCCCGGCCCTCGTTCACCAGTCCCGACCAGGTGGGCGTGGTGAGGACCCGCCGAGGCTGGCTGACGATGTCGGCGAAGGTGGTACGGGCACTGCGCGTGCCTTCCGCGAGGTCGGTGAGCGACAGGCCCGTCTTGTGCTCCTCGGCCTCGAAGGCACGATGGGCCAGCTCCCCGTTGGAAGCGGGATCCAGGTGCAGGATAGCCTCGGCTACCTGCCTGGCGTTCTCCAGCGAGGGGAACGGGCCTTCGGTTCCTCCACCGCTTTCGTGTCGTCGGGAGACGAACCGCCGGGGCTGCCGGTCGCGGAGGCCGGCGTACGCGTCGGCCACCGGGATGGCGAGGCCGTGAGCGGCCACCCCGTTCTCTTCGACCCCCGTGCCCAACGAGACCATGCGCTCGTAGAGGTCGACGTAGTCACGCGTGACCGTCCGGAACTTGGGCATCGTCACTCCGGGCACCGCCGGCAAATCTCCGGTCTTCCAGTCGCCCACGTGCGGCTGGGCCATCTCGTCGGGGGTGTCGTGCTGCAGAGGCAGCATGACCACGTCTTCGACCGGCTCGGGCAGGTGGCGCCGAGCCAGCGCGCTGACCTTCTTGGCCAGCGCCTTGAAGATCTCCCAGTCGCTCTTCGATTCCCAGGCCGGCGTGACCGCCGCCTGCATCGGGTTGATGAAGGTGTGCATGTCGGTGGTGTTGAGGTCGTCCTTCTCGTACCAGGTGGCCGCCGGAAGGATGAGGTCCGAGTAAAGGGCGGTCGTGTCCATGCGGAAATTGAGGTCGACCACCAGGTCCATCTTGCCGGTGGGAGCCTGCTCGCCCGCCTCCACCTCCGAGCAGTAGCCGTCGGCGCACTCCTGGGCCACGCTGTCCGTGTGGGTCCCGAGGTAGTGCTTGAGAAAGTACTCGTGGCCCTTGGCGCTGGACCCGATCGCGTTGCCCCTCCAGATGAACCAGAGTCGGGGCCAGCTCTCGGGGGCGTCGGGGTCCTCGACCGAGAAGCGCAGCCGTCCCTCGGCCAGCTCCGCGGCGACGTAGCGGGCGACTTCGGCCTCGCTGCCGGCGCCGGCCGCGCGCGCCTCGGCCGCCACCTCAAGGGAGTTGCGGTCGAACTGCGGGAAGAACGGCAGCCATCCTCTCCGCACCGCCCGCACCTGATGGTCGATGGTGTGATCCCCTGCTCCGGGCGCCGGAGGGACGGTGCCGCGCGGTTCTCCCGCGGCCGGGTCGCCGGGCAGGCTGTCGTAGGCCCTGAAGCCGTGCTCGTACCGCCATTGATCGGAGTGCACGTAGTGGAAGCTCGGCGAGTTCTGCTGCCGGGGCACCATCTTCCAGTCGGTCGCGAAGGCGATGGACGACCAGGACGCCTGGTTGACCAGCTTCTCCTGCCCGACATAGTGGGCCAGGCCCCCACCGTTCCGACCCACGCTGCCCGTCAGCATCAGCGCGGTGATGGCCGCCCGGTAGATCAGGTTGTTGTGGTACCAGTGATTGACCCCGGCCCCGATGATCACCAGGTTGCGGCCTTCGGTCTTCTCGCCGTTCTCGGCCCACTCGCGGGCGAAGCGGATGAGGGTGTCCCGCTGGATGCCGGTGTACTTCTCCTGCCACGCCGGGGTGTAGGGGAGGTCGTCGTCGTAAGAGGCGGGGTAGTCGCCGGGCAACCCGCGGCCCACTCCGAACTGAGCCATCATGAGGTCGAAGACCGTGGTCACCGCGACGCGGCCGTCGGACGTCTCCAGGTAGCGCACCGGGACCGAGCGCCGCAGGGTCGTGCCCTCGGCGAAGGCGTCGAACTCGAGCTCCACCAGGTCGTCGTGGCGATCGACGAAGGTCAGCTCCGGGTCGAGGGGCTCGCCTGTGAGGCCGTCCTCGAGCTTCAGGTTCCACGTGCCGGGCTCCTGCTTGGCCCATCGATGGCCCAGCGTGCCTGTGGGCATGCGGGCCTGGTCGGCGCCTTTGTCCCAGACCAGGAGCTTCCAGTCGCCGTTCTCGGTGTCGCCGTACATCGGCAGGCGGTTGGCGCGCATGTACCGGCCCGGACGACCGGAGGCGTCGGCGCTGTCGGGACCGTCCGCTGTGTCCGAGGCGCTCGTGGCCGCGTCCCCGACCTCCACCAGAAAGGGCATGTCGGTGTAGCGCTGCAGGTAGCGCTGGAAGTAGGGCACCGTCCGGCGGGCGTAGGACTCGGTCAAGATGACGTGGTTCACGGCCATCCAGTAGGCGCCGTCCTGGCCCAGGTGGACAGGGATCCACCAGTCGGCGAACTTGGCGATCATGGAGAAGTCCGGGGAGAAGACGGTGAGCTTCGCCCCCGCGTGCCGTACCTCCGCCACGAAGTGGGCGTCCGGAGTGCGGGTCATGTTCAGGTTGGAGCCGACCACGGCGATGTGGCGGGCGTTGAACCAGTCGGCCGACTCGTGCACGTCGGTCTGCTCGCCCCAGATCTCCGGGCTGGCGTTCGGGAGGTCGCAGTACCAGTCGTAGAAGCTCATGGCCACGCCGCCCAGGAGCGTGAGGAAGCGGCTTCCGGCCGCGTAGCTGACCTGTGACATCGCCGGGATGGGAGAGAAGCCCACCACCCGATCGGGCCCATGGGTCTTGACGGTGTGCAGGGTGGCGGCGGCGCTGATCTCCAGAGCCTCCTCCCAGGAGACCCGCCGCAACCCGCCCTTGCCCCGGGCCTGCTGGTACCGGCGACGTTTGTCGGGGTCGGCTTGGATCGATGCCCACGCGGCCACCGGGTCCTCGTGGACCGCACGCGCCTCGCGCCACAGGTCGATCAGTATGCCGCGGGCATAGGGGTGCTTGACCCGCAGCGGGCTGTACAGGTACCAGGAGAAGCTGCAGCCCCGTTGGCACCCTCTGGGCTCGTAGGGGGGGAGGCCGGGTTCAAGCAGGGGATAGTCGGTCGCCTGGAGCTCCCAGGTCACGATGCCGTCCTTGACGAACACCTCCCAGGAGCAGCTGCCCGTGCAGTTGACGCCGTGGGTGGTGCGCACCCGCTTGTCGTGTTGGAAGCGGCTGCGGTAGAGCTCCTCCCACTTGCGTTCGGCGGGGGCTTCGGTCTCCTTGCTCCAGGGTTTCATGCGCCTCTCTCCTCACGGTGGGAATCTCTCAGGGTCTGGGCGGGACTCGCGTGTCCGCGCGGCCGTGCGAGAGCCAGAGCCGCAAAAAGGGCCAGCAGGCCCAGCGCGCCCACGGTCCAGAAGTGCCGTACGAAGAACGACGGGCTCGCTGGAGACGACCCCGACAGGCGCTCGAAGAAGGCTCCCAGGTCGGCCCGTTCCTGGGGCGAGAGAGGCTTGTTCTGGTAGGCGGCCGCCATGACCTTGAAAGCCGGATCGGCCAGCACGCCGGCCACACCTGTTTCGCCTCCCATACGCGTGGCCAGATCGGTGAGGTCGGTGCCGATGCCGCCTCCGGGGAGGCCGCCCGAACCTCGGGCCGTGTGGCAGGCCACGCATGGGGTGGCCCCGGACTGGAACCGCAGCTGGCCGATGTAGTAGAGCCGGCCCCGGTCGGCGTCGCCCGCCGGGGGCGGGGCGGCGAGAGGAGTGGGTGTGGTCGTAGTCGAGCCGTTGCCCGAGCCGCCAGCGCCGCCGGTTGCCCCGCCGCCTCCTTCGCTACTGCCGGGGGCAGGCGCGCCGGCATCGGTAGAGGCTGTCTGCCCTCCGCCTCCGAAGGCGGTCTGCAGGTACGTCACGAGCGCGTCTAGGTCGGCGGGAGGGAGGTCCTTGAATGCGGGCATCATGCCCTTGCCCGCCTGGATCGTCTGTTTGAGGTAGGCTGCATCCGCAAGGCGCGGATTCCCCGCGAGCGCGGGAAACGAGCCTGCTCCCTCCCCCGCATCCTTGTGGCACGACGCGCAGTGCTGTTCGTAGACGGCACTCCCATCGTCGGCCCTGGCGGCCGGCGCCCCGGCCAGCGCGAAAACGACGAGCATCGCGCCGATGCCCGGCGCCAGACGCCTGCTCCTCCTCATCCCTCGCCTCCTAGTGCTGAGTGTCACAAGTAGTGACCCTTGTCATCACCGGCCATCCCTATAGAACATTTCTACCATGCCAATAGGAGATACGCAAGCGGGTGATCCGCGAATGTGACCGGAGCGCCTCCGTGGGTGGCCGGCGGGCCTCCGCCGGCGATACAATGGCGGCCCATCGGACAAGGAGCGAGGATGAACTACGACATCGCGGTGATGCCCGGAGACGGAACGGGGCCCGAAGTGGTCCGTGAGGGACTGAAGGTCCTGCAGGCGGCGGCCGCGCGCGCGGGCTTCTCCTACGACCTGACAGAGTACGACTTCGGGGCCGACCGCTATCTACGGACCGGGGAGACCCTTCCCGATTCGGCGATCGACGAGCTTGGGGGGCACGACTGCATCTTCCTGGGCGCCATCGGCCATCCTGACGTCAAGCCCGGTATCCTCGAGCAGGGGATCCTGCTGAAAGCCCGCTTCGCCCTCGACCTGTATGTCAACCTGCGACCGGTCAAGCTGTTTCCCGGCGTCGACACGCCTTTGAAAGACAAAGGTCCCGCCGACATCGATTTCGTGGTGGTCAGGGAGAACACCGAGGGGCTGTACGCTTCGACCGGGGGCTTCCTCAAGAAAGGCACGCCCGACGAGATCGCGGTGCAGGAGAGCGTGAACACGCGAAAGGGCGCCGAGCGCTGCATCCGCTTCGCTTTCGACTACGCGTCGCGGCCCGATCGGCACGGCAAGCTCACCCTCTGCGGCAAGACCAACGTGCTCACCTACGCCTGGGACCTCTGGTGGCGCGCGTTCAACGAGGTGGGCGATGCCGATTACCCCGGCATCACCCGTGACTACTCGCACGTCGACGCCATCGTCATGTGGTTCGTGAAGAACCCGGAATGGTTCGACGTGATCGTCACGGACAACATGTTCGGCGACATCATCACCGACCTGGCGGCCATGATCCAAGGGGGCCTGGGCATCGCCGCGGGCGGCAACATCAACCCAGAGGGTACCGCGATGTTCGAGCCCATGGGCGGGTCGGCCCCCAAGTACGCCGGCCAGAACGTCATCAATCCGCTGGCGGCCATCTCGTCGATGCAGATGATGCTGGATCACATGGGCCAGAAGGATGCGGCGCGCTGGGTCGAGGCCGCCATCGTGCACGCGGTCAGCAAGATGGACTCGCTCGCGGCCGGCAAGATGGGCATGAGCACCAGCGAGGTCGGCGACCTCGTAGCCCGTCACGTGGCCGAGGGGGCGGTGGTCGAGGAGGGCGGCTGGTAGAAGCATGCTGCGCAGGTCCGGAGAGGCCGGTACGGATATCAGCAGCCCCCCGGATGGTCGCGGGGATGCCGGGGAAGGCCGGGCCCAAGGGGTGGAGCATGCGGGCTATTACGCGGGCACAGAGATCGACGCGCGCTGGAGCAAGCGCTATCGGGGAGAGGGCTTCTTCGTTCGAGGCGGCCCGGGCTAGAAGGCGTCGCCCACCCCGAAATTGCCGTCCTGCACTCCGTCGTCGTGGCAGTCCAGGCACACGTGGTCGAGCTGGGTGGCGACGGTGTAGGTGTCGGTCAGGAATTCGGCGCCCGCCGTCAGGTGGGGCCAGGAGTTGTCGGGCGTGTGGTCGCCTCCGTTGTGGCAGGAGCGGCAGTTCTGCGAAGTCGCCAGTGAGCGGTCCTGTCCCTGGGCGTTGGTCAGGGTGGTGGTCATGATGTGGCTTGGACCGTCGTAGTCACCGGACTTCGTCACCCAACCGATGCCCCGCACGAAGTTCTGGTAGGGGGTTCCGGTCTGGGGGTCGTAGAGCCACGTCCTGTGGCAGCCATCGCCGCAGCTGCCTCCCGCTACCGCAGGATCGCTTGATCCGTTCTGGCCTGACATGTCATGTCAGTCTCGGCAGAAGTCGTCCATGTTCGTCACGGGGCTGGGCATGGAGGGGCCGGGGTTGTTGCGGAGGATGTACGTGCTCGGGTCGAGATCGGTGGTGTCCGGGTCCCACGTGTTGGATCCGTGCACCGAGTGGCAGCTCGGACAGCCCTGATAGCGCTGGCCGGGGGAGCCTGGGCTGTAGCCCGCCCCCTGCGCATGGCTCGAGGAGTGGTTGTTCAAGTAGTTCAGACCCACTGCTGAGTCCATGTAGTAGAGAGCAGGGTCGTTCCCATACACCTGCGTGATGGCGAAGGGCCCGCCCACGTGACAATAGACGCAGGGGACGGAGTGATTAACCTCCGTGCCGGAGACCGGAGGTGTCTTGATGACGCCGCTCCGCAAGAGCGCACCGCCGACATCTACAGCGCCGTGCACTGCATGGCATATCTTGCACTTGTTGGTCGTGCTGCTGTAGCCGCCGTGTGGATTTTGGCCCCCGACGGGGTCGAGTTAGCCGCCTTGCGCGATGCCGTCCGAGGGGATCCCGGGCACGGCCAGAGCAGGCACCGTACGCATCGGAAAAACCACCAGCGCCGTGAGGGCACAGACCAGCAGGAGCACCCGGATCCGCCTCGGGGGCGCAAGGTCCGGTGTGACCCCGGTATGTATCCTCGGCTCTATCCGCACAGCTTCGCTCCCTCCGGTTGTCTTCATTAGGCGCGCGGTCTTGGGCCCGTCCGAGTGGCAGCGGACGTGCCGGCGCTAGAAGGCGTCGCCCACCCCGAAATTGCCGTCCTGGATGCCGTCGTCGTGGCAGTCCAGGCAGACACGGTCGAGTTGTGTGGGCACAGTATGGTAATCGGCCAGGAACTCGGCGCCCGCCGTCATGTGTGGCCAGGAGTTGCCGGCAGTGTGGTCGCCTCCGCTGTGACACGAGCGGCAGTCGGGAGTGCCGGCGATCGAGCGTGGTTGCCCTTGGGAGTTGTTGAGCGTGGTCGTCATGATGTGGCTGGGTCCGTTGTAGCCGGGGCCCTCGGTGACCAGCCCGAGTCCCCGGAGATAGGAAAGCTTGGAAGAGTCGTTGGGCTGGTACTTGGATGTCTGGTGGCAATGGTCGCCGCACCAGGTGCCATTCGGGCTGGCGGCTCCGTTGAGCCCGGTCAGGTCATGGCAGTCCCGGCAGAACTGGTTCATGGTGGTGACCGGAGCGACGATTGAACCTGCGGTCGCCCCGCGCCGACCGGCCGGGTTGTTGCTGAGGATGTAGGTGGCCGTGTTGCTGTCGGTGGTCACCGGGTCCCAGGTCTGCGCCCCGTGCACCGAGTGACAGCTCACACAGCCCTCGTAGGCGGAGTTGGAGGGGCCCATGGCATGGCTCGACGAGTGGTTGTTCAGATAGTTCTGCGCGGTCGATTCCATCCAGTAGTTGTCCGGATTGCCGTCGTAGACCTTCTTGATCGCGAACGGGCCACTGATATGGCAGTACACGCACGACATGGACGCGTTGTTCTCGAGCGGGCTGTTGGCCGGATAGGGAGGCGCCGGGTCGCCCCAGATAGCCATCCCGTAGTCCGGCACGGTGCTATGGCACCAGCGACAGTCGGCCTCCCAGCTCGCATCCAGGTACTTGGGCAGGTTGTGGTAGACATTGGTGGTGCGCAGCAGCACCTCGCTGCCCGACGTCGCCCCGTGCACCGCGTGGCACACTTTGCACTTGTTCGTGGTGGCGCTGTAGCCGCCGTGTGGGTTGCCGCCCGCTACCGGGTCGACATAGCCGCCCTGCATGACTCCGTCCTCGGGGATGCCGGGGACGGCCGAGGCGGGCACTGCCGCCACCATGACAAAGACGACCGCGAAGAGGGCGACGGCGAATGCGACCGACGGGCGCATGAGCCGCATCGGTTTGTGAAATTGAGCACTTGATCGGTTGTTTCCATGCTCTTTTCGCATGTAGATCATCCCTATCTTCCCTCGGGCAGCACTTTCGCGCTGCGCGGAAATCATTATAAGTATGGCGAAATACATACCATGTGCGATGGTCCCTGCGCAACACCTCTCTTGGTGGAGATGGCGACTCCCCGGCGGACCATTTGGTATGTTGTGCACATGATCGACCGCCGTGACCTAGTCCTCTACGACACGACCCTCCGCGACGGCATGCAGCGTGAGGGGATGAGCGTGTCGGTCGACGAGAAGATCCGCATCGCCCGAAGGCTGGCGGCCCTGGGCGTGCACGTCATAGAGGCGGGCTTCCCCGGCTCGAACCCCAAGGACGCCGAGCTGTTCCGGCGCATGGAGACCCTCGACCTAGGCGCCGCACGCGTGAGCGCCTTCGGCATGACCCGCGCTCGAGGGGTGGCCGCCGAGGCCGACGCCGTCTTGCGCGTCCTCGCGGACACGTGGGCCCCGGTGGCCTGCATCGTGGGGAAGACCTGGGACCTGCATGTGGAGAAGGTGCTCAAGGTCGATCGGGCCGAGAACCTGAACATGATCGCCGAGTCGGTGGCGTTCTTGAGCGGACGAGGCAAGGAGGTGGTCTACGACGCCGAACACTTCTTCGACGCCTACGCCGCCCACCCCGAGTACGCCCTCGACTGCGTGCGCGCCGCGGCGTCGGCGGGCGCTTCGACGGTGGTTCTGTGCGACACCAACGGGGCGACGCTACCGGACGTCCTGGGGGAGGTCGTCGCCCGGGTCGTCGCCGAGCTCGACGCGGCTGTGCGCGTGGGTATCCACACGCACAACGACTCGGGCTGCGCCGTCGCCAACAGCCTCGTCGCCGTGGAACGGGGAGTCACTCACGTCCAGGGCACCATCAACGGTTACGGCGAGCGCTGCGGCAACGCCGATCTATGCGCCATCATCCCATCCTTGGTCCTCAAGATGGGGTACACGTGCATCGAGCCGAGGGCGCTCGCCCGCCTGACCGAGTCGGCCCATTATGTCGCCGAGCTCTGCAACGTGTCTCCCGACCCGCACCAGCCCTACGTGGGCCGCAACGCCTTCGCCCACAAGGGGGGATTGCACGCGGCCGGGGTGGCGGTCGATCCGCGCACGTTCGAGCACGTCTCGCCGGCGCTCGTGGGCAACGTCCCTCACGTCCTTGTATCGGAGCTCTCGGGCAAGGGCACCATCCGGCAGCGGGTGGAAGAGCTGGGCTACTCGGCTGAGGAGGAGGGGGAGGTCGTCGAGCGCGTCCTGGCCCGCCTCAAGCAGAAGGAGCACGAGGGATATCACTACGAGGCCGCCGACGCGTCCTTCGAGCTCCTGATGCTCGACGAGCTGGGTCGGCCGGCGGAGTTCTTCCGTCTCGAGAGCTTCCGCATAATCGTCGAGAAGCGGGCCGACGGGGCCTTGATGACCGAGGCCACGATCAAGGTGCATGTCGATGGCGAG
>JAJZQZ010000112.1 GCA_021802965.1 Actinomycetes bacterium | reverse complement strand
AGCGCTTGGTGCCTCCCCGCTTCGTCGACCTCAACAGGCAGGCGTTCACGGTAGGCCTCGAGCTGGTGCGCTGAGCTCCCCACCGACTTCACAGAGACTGGAGCCCAAGATGGCGCGAACGCGTGTCGTTGAGACCAAGCGGGAGCTGATCATCGAGTCCGCCCTGAGGCTCATCCTCAGGAAGGGCTACGACGGCACCACAGTGGACGACGTGGCGGCGGCCGCGGGCGTCAGCAAAGGACTGGTCTCGTATCATTTCGCCAAGAAGGACGCTCTCTTCAAGGCGGTCTTGGAGAAGATCCTCGCCAAGCTCGAAAGCGACCTCGAGGAGATGAGTCGGCAGGACCTGCCCGCGCGGGAACGGCTGCGACTCAACTTCCGCAACCTCTTCGAGAACGCGGAGCGCACCCGCAGCTACTACACGGTCCTGGTGGACTTCCTGGCCCAGGCACCCCGGGAAGCCTTGGTACGCAGCTACACCCAGACCATCTACCAGACCATCCTCCGCTCCGTCGAGGCGACCATCAGGGACGGGATCGCAGCCGGCGAGTTCAGGCAGGTCGATCCACGCATGGCCGCCTCGACCGTGGTCGCGCTGACCGAGGGCTTCGTGTTCCAGTGGTTGTACAACCCCGAGGGCATCGACCTCGGGGAGGCGTATGAGGTGAGCGACCAGCTTCTGGCTGAGTTCCTGGTAATAGGGCCGCCGCCCGGCCTCTAGCCACGCGGCCTCCGGCATCGAGGCAGGCGTATGCGTCCCCGCAAGGTAGAAGACATCGTCGCCGTCCTCCGTTTGAGGATACAAGGCCGTGCCTACCAGCCCGGTGAGCGGCTGCCGCCCGAACGCGAGTCGGCCCTCGAGCTGGGCGTGGCGCGGTCCACCCTCCGCCAGGCTCTCGGCGTGCTTATGGACGAGGGGTATCTCGTGCGGCGGCTTGGCGCAAGAGGCGGGTGGTTCGTCACCGATCTCGCTCAGCCTGTGGCCGAGTGGACTGAAGCCTCCCGTGCGGATCTGCGCAAGGTGCGGGACATCATCGACTATCGCATCGCCGTGGAGACCCGGGCGGCGGAGCTGGCAGCCGAGCGGCGCACCGAAGAGCAGTTGGCCCGGATGGCCGCGGCTATCGACGAGCTCGAGACGATGTTCGCATCCGGTCGCGGGCAGAGCGGCTTCCCTGACCCCGCGGAACGCCTGCGGGGCTTCGATGACCACTTCCACCGGCTCATCGCCGATGCGGCCGAAAGCCCAATCGTCGAGGAGGCCGTGCAGCGAGCTCGGGCCGAGCTGTTCGCGGTGGAGACCCGCTCCACCTACAGGGAGATAGGCGCCCGGTTGCCACACGACCACCGCCAGATCTTCGACGCCATCGGTGCTCGAGATCCCGAGGCGGCGCGTCGCGCGATGGAGGAGCACATCCGCCACGGCGCAGAGGTGTGGTTGGCCGCCGAAGCCCTCGTTTCGGGGCCTTCCTCGATCGCTTCCGGGGAGCAGCCCTTGACAAGGAGTTAAAGGAATGGTATTCCTACCTTTAGTCCTCATGGGTCTCGTCTTGACAGTGTCTTCGGGACGTCTATAAGATAGACTGTACGTACAGTCAGTCTTCGGGGCCTGAGTCTTGCGGACTCTCGAGACTGCTGCTCACAGGGGCAGGTCGAGGGGTTTTCGGGGGATTTCGCAGGCGTCGCACGCGGTCACCCGGCGTTTCGGAATAGCTTCATCTCAGCGAATCGGAGGGGATACAGATGGACACCACCGCGAGCGGCATCTTCCGTGACCTTACCGTACTCAGCCTCGAGCAGGCGACCGTGTTGCCTTATCTGACCCTCCGCCTCGCCCAGGACGGTGCGCGCATCATCCGGCTCGAGCACCCGGTCATGTGTGACCCCAACCGCCTGATCGGCGAACCCTTCGTCGACGGCGAAGAGAAGATGAACAGCTACTTCTTCGCCGTGAACTGCGGCAAGGAAGCGGTCACCCTCAATCTGAAGGACCCCCGAGCGCAGGATCTCTTGAGGCGCATGATCGAGGAGCTGGATGTCGACGTCTTCGCGACCAACCAGCTGCCCAAGAACTACGGTCCCCTGGGGATCTCGTACGAGGTCTTGAGCGCTGTCAAGCCGGATCTCATCTGGGTGGGTCTGACCGGTTTCGGCCCCGACTCGAACGAGGCGGCGTACGACCCCATCCTTCAGGCTCGGGGAGGGCTCATGGACCTCACCGGTGAAGCGGGAAGCGATCCTCAGGTCGTGGGTATCCCCCTTCCGGACATGGGAACCAGCGAGCACGCCTACGGGCAGATCATGAAGGCCCTCTACAAGCGCGCGCTGACCGGCGAGGGCACACGCATCGACGTGGCCATGATCGACTCCACCACCTCCTGGCTCACCCAGCCGATCACCATGGCCAAGACCTTCGGCCGGGTCATGACGCGCCGGGGCAACACTCACGAGTTCTTCGGCCCGGTCAGCGTCTTCCCCACCTCTGACGGGTACGTGTACATCGCGATGGGCAACGACGTGCAGTGGCAGCGGCTGATAGCCCTGCCCGGCTTCGAGTCTCTGGCCGATCCCGCCTACGAGACGAACGCCGGCCGGATCGTGGACATGGCGGCGCTGAACGTCAAGCTGGCCGAGTGCACCCGCGCCTTCCCCACGGCCGAGCTGCTGGAGACGTTTCGGGCGGCGACGATACCCATCGCCAAGGTGCAGGGAGTCATGGAGCTGTGTGAAGACCCCGCGATCAAGCCGAAGCTGCTGCGCAGCACCGATGCCAAGACCGGCTTCGAGGTCACCCTGGCTCCCCCGCCGGTGATGACCGAGTTCCTGAAGGCCCAGGGCCAGACCCTGTCGTTCCCGCCCCGGCACGGCGAGCACAACGCGGCGGTCTACGGGGTCGAGCTGGGCATGAGCGAGGCGGAGATCGAATCACTGCGTGCAGAGGGAGTGATCTAGATGGACTTCCGGTTGTCCGAGGAGCAGGAATTCTTCCGGCAGACAGTCGCCGACACGGTGGACCGGCTGATCATGCCCAAGGTGGAGGAGATCGATCGCACCGACGAGTTCCCCTGGGAGCTGTGGAAGGAGTTCACGTCGCTCGGCTATCTCGGGCTCCGTTATCCCGAGGAGTACGGCGGCATGGACGCCGATCCCGTCACCTGCATGCTCTTCTACGAGGAGATGTCGCGCGCCTCGGTCGGCTTCGCCCAGTCGGTGACCATGAATATGCTCATGGGCACCTACTTCGTCTATCGTTTCGGCAACGACGCCATCAAGGAACGCTGCTTCCTGCCGGCCATCCGCGGCGAGAAGATCGCCACCATGTGCTTCACCGAGGACCAATCCGGCTCGGATATCGGGGCCACCCGCACCCAGGCCAAGAAGGTCGATGGCGGCTGGGTCATCAACGGCACCAAGAACTGGATCACCAACGGGCCCCTGGCCGACTGCGCCACAGTCCTGGCTACCAGCGACCCGAGCCTGGGGGCCAAGGGGCTCAACTTCTTCCTGGTCGAGAAGGGCACGCCCGGGTTCTCGCCCGGCCAGGTGCTGCACAAGCTCGGCTGCCGGGGGACCGTGACCGGGGAGCTGGTCTTCGAGGACGTCTTCGTCCCGGACGAGAACCTGCTGGGCGAAGAGGTGGGCAAAGGGACCAACTACCTGACCGAGATCCTCAACGAGGTGCGGTGCATGACGGCGGCGATGGCTATCGGCATCGCCCGCACCGCGGTGGCCGACGGCCTGGACTACGCCCGCAAGCGCATGGCCTTCGGCAAGGCTATCGGGGAGTACCAGCTGATCCGAGAGAAATTCGCCCGTATCGTCACCGAGCTCGAAGCTTCCCGCCTGCTGATGCTCTCCGCGGCTTGGAAGATCGGGGAGGGCATGAACCCGCGCAACGAGGCCATGATGGCCAAGTATCACGCGGTCGAGATGTGCCTGGAGTGCGTCGACGAGGTGACCCGCGTCTATGGCGCCAACGGCTTCGCCGAGGAGTACGGGCCACAGCGGTACTTCCGCGACGCGCGTTTCCTGCTCTATGGAGGCGGGACCCACGAGGTCCTCAAGAACGCTTTGGGTAAGGCCGTCATGTCGGGTCACTGGCGCTAGGCCGAGACGGAGAGAGAGGCACAGTGAAGGTGGTGGTGCTGGCCAAGGAGGTCCCCGACCTCGAGGCCATGGTCAAGGTTACCGCGGATGGTGGCGCCCTCGAGGTGGAGAAGCGCCGCGGACTCAACTTCTTCGACGAGATCGCCGTCGAGGCCGCTCTGAAACTGGAGCAGTCGGCCGGGGCGAGCGTGCTCGCGGTCTCCGCCGGCGCGGGCACCGGCATCGAGGCCCTACGCCGGGCATTGGCGATGGGGTCCGACGCTGCCCTTCTGGTGGACGACCCGGCCCTCGAGCATGCCGACTCCCTGACGGTGGCCCGCGCCCTCGCCGCCGCTGCGCGGCGGGAGGGCTTCGACCTGGTGCTGGCGGGCAAGCAGGCCACCGACGACGAGGCGGGCCTGGTCGGCCCCATGGTGGCCGAGCTGCTGGGCGTGCCCTGCGTGACCAACATCATCGGCCTGCAGGTGGAAGGCGACATCGCGCGGGTGACCCGCGAGACCGAGGCGGGGCGCGAGACCCTGTCGGTCGCCCTGCCGGCGGTCCTGACAGTGGAGAAGGGCCTGGCCGAACCGCGGGTGCCGGCCGTGATGGGCGTCATGAAGGCCATGAAGGCCCAGATCCCCCGGGTGACCTTGGCCGAGCTGGGCGCGGAGGCGCAGCCTCCGCTGACCTTGGCCGGATATGCCACCGCTCCCGCCCGCCCGCCCGCCAAGATGCTCGAGGGAGAGCCGGCCACCGTCGCCGTCGAGCTGGCCCGCCTGTTGAAGGAGGAGGCGAAGGTCCTGTGAGCCGTTTCGTTGTCATCGCGGAAGCCCGCGACGGAGACTATCGTCCCTCTACGTACGAGCTCCTGGCCCAGGCGCGCCGGCTGGCCGGCAGCTTGGGTGGCGAGGTGGCCGCGCTGACCCTCGGCGATGACGCCGGCCTGCGCGACCGCCTGTCGGGGCTGGCCCACCGGGTGATATCGATCGGCGGAGCAGGGCTGGCACCCTACTCCGCCGACGGGTGGGTCGCCGCTCTCGGCTCGGCTCTTGACGCCTTGCCGGCCCGCGGCGCCGCGCCCCAAGTGATCCTTTTTGGCGAGAGCCCCCGCACTCGGGAAGTCCTGCCCCGAGTGGCGGCGCGTCTCGGCGCCTATGCGGCCACGAACGCGGTGGACCTCTTCGAGGACGGCGGACGGCTGCTCCTGCGGCGCCCCGTCTACGGCGGCAAGGCCTACGCCGTCCATGAGATCGGCGCCGGCCGGGTGCTTGCCGCCTTCCGGCCCCACGCCTTCGGAGCCGACGCGCCCGCGGGTCTGCCGACCGCTTTCGAGGAGGTGGCGGCGCCGGCGACCGAGTCGCGGGTGACCGTCCTCTCCAGCGAGGCCGGCGCCGCCCGCACGGTGGATCTGACCGAGGCTAACGTTGTCGTCGCCGGGGGCCGGGGCATGAAGGGCCCCGACAACTTCCACCTCCTGCAGGAGCTCGCCGATGCCCTCGAAGGCGCCGTGGGCTACAGCCGGGCGGTGGTCGACGCAGGCCAGGCCGAGCATGCCCAGCAGGTAGGCAAGTCGGGTAAGACCGTCTCGCCCACCCTGTACGTCGCCGCCGGCATCTCCGGCGCCATCCACCACATCATGGGCATGGACACGGCCAAGGTCGTGGTGGCCATCAACACCGACCCCTCCGCCCCCATCTTCGGCTACGCCGACTACGGGATCGTTGGAGACGCACTACAGGTGCTTCCCGCACTCACCGAGGAGATCCGCCGTGGATGAGAACGCACAGACCGCCACTACCGCCGCGACCGCGGAGGCTCCCGTCGCCCGCCCCTCCGGTTCACCGCCCAAGGTCCTGGTGACCAAGCCGGGCCTCGACGGGCACGACCGGGGAGCCAAGGTCATCGCCATCGCCCTGAAGGAAGCGGGCATGGAGGTGGTCTACATGGGCCTCCACCAGACACCTGAGGCCATCGTACGGGCCGCCATCGACGAGGACGTCGACGTCATCGGACTCTCCATCCTGACCGGCGGGCACCTGCCCATCTGTGGCAGGATCATGGAACTGCTCGCGGCCGAGGGGGTCTCCGACATCGCCGTCACCGTCGGCGGGGTCATCCCCAAGAAGGACATCTCCGCTCTCGAAGCGCTCGGAGTCAAGGGCGTCTTCCCGGGCGGCACCAGGCTGGACGACATCGTGGCGGCCATCACCGCCCTGGCGCGGTAGGAGGGGCTCGTGGACGTCGCACGCTACATCACCAACGAGAAGGGCCAGATAGAGGACGTCATCCTCTCCTCGGGCATCCACGTGAAGACCGTCTACGGACCGGAAGACCTGGAGGCCGTCGGCTTCGACTACGAGCGCGACCTCGGCCGGCCGGGCGAGCCACCCTTCACGCGCAACAACTTCTCCACCGGCTACCGCACGCGGGAGTGGACCACCCGCCAGTACACCGGGTTCGGCACCGCCCGGGAGACGAACGAGCGCTTCCGGCTCATGATCGACCACGGCCAGACGGGCCTGAACGTGGCCTTCGACCTGCCCACGCAGATGGGCCTCGACTCCGACCATCCCATGGCCTTCGGCGAGGTCGGGCGGGTCGGCATGGCCGTCGACTCCCTGCGCGACTTCGAGACCGCCTTCGCCGGCATCGACCTGCACAAGGTGGGGGCGGGCCTGACCATCAACGCGGTCGCTTCGATCATGCTGGCCATGTACCAGGCCGTGGCGGAGAAGCTGGGCTTCGACCGGACCAAGATCTCGGCCACACCTCAGAACGACATCATCAAAGAGGTCATCGGCCGGGGCGCCTGGATCTATCCCCTCGAGCCGGCCATCAAGCTGATCGGCGACACCATCGAGTACTCGATGACGGCCATGCCCCGCACCAACCCGGTGTCGCTGTGCGGCTACCACATCCGCGAGTCGGGGGCGACGCCCGCCCAGGAGATGGCCTACGCCTTCTGCATCGGCAACGCCTACATCGACGAGACCGCCCGCCGGGGCTACGAGCCTGAGCAGTTCGTGGGCCGCTTCAGCTTCAACCTGAACATCTTCGGCAACCTGTGGGAGCAGGTGGCCAAGTTCCGCGCCGGCCGCAAGGTCTGGGCCGCCAACCTGCAGCAGAAGTACGGAGTCAAGGATCCCAAGAACCTGATGCTGCGCGGCCTCTTCGCGGGCGGCGGCTCGGGCCTGACCAAGGCCGAACCCGAGAACAACATCATGCGCGGGGCCTACTACGGCCTCGCCGCCGCCCTCTCCGGGGCGCAGTCCACCGCTCTCTGCTCCTTCGACGAGGCTTACGCCATCCCCACCGAGCGCTCGGCGCTGCTCTCTCTGCGCACGCTCCAGCTGCTGATGGACGAGGTGGGCCTGCGCGACACGGTCGACCCGCTGGCGGGCTCGTACTTCATCGAGACCCTGACCAAGCAGATGGAAGAGAAGATCTGGGAGGAGATGCGGGACATCGAGGAGCACGGCGGCATCGTCCAGGCGGTGGCACAGGGCTACGTCCCCCGCAAGCTCGCCTGGCAGGCCTACGAGTTCGAGCGCGACGTGCAGAACGGCAGCCTCATCAAGGTGGGCGTCAACAAGTACGCCACCGGCGTAGAGGAAGAGGTCGAGCTGCACGAGTACAACGAGGAGTGGGCGGAGTGCCAGGCGACCGACCTGGCCGAGCTCAAGCGCACCCGCGAGGCGGAGCCGGTCAAGGCAACATTGAAGGCCCTCGAGGAGGCGGCGCGCAAGGGCGACAACGTCATGTACGCCCTGGTGGACTGCTGCAAAGCCTACGCCACCGTGGGGGAGATGGCGGACGTCTTCCGCCAGGTGTACGGCACCTATCACGAGCCATCTATCTTCTAGGGAGGCGGGGGCCCGCTATGGCATACAAGATCGGCATCGACGTCGGCGGCACCTTCACCGACTTCCTCCTCACCGAGGACGACGGCACCAGCTACATCTACAAGACTCTTTCCACGCCCAAGGACCCCTCCATCGCCACCATCAGCGGAATCGAGGAGATGGCGGCCGACCGGGGTCTGGCCACGGCCGATTTCCTCGACCAGGTGAGCACCATCGTCCACGGGACCACCGTGACCACCAACGCCACCCTCACCTATCGGGGCGCGAAGACAGGCCTCCTGACCACCGAGGGGGTGCGCGACGCCCTCGAGATGCGACGCGGCATCCGCGAGGAGCAGTACAACAACCACTACGAGAACGCCCGCCCGGTGGTCGAGCGCTACCTGCGCCGTCCGGTGGTCGAGCGCCTCGACTACGCCGGCGCCGTCATCACCCCTCTGGACGAGGCCTCGGTGCGCCGCGAGCTCGAGTTCCTCAAGGGCGAGGACGTGAAGGCGGTGGCCATCTGCTTCATGAACTCCTTCGCCAACCCGGCCCACGAGCTGCGGGCCGCCGAGATCGTGCGCGAGATGCTGCCCGACGCCTTCCTGTCGGTGTCGGCCGAGGTGCTGCCGGCCATCCGTTTCTACGATCGGGTGTCGACGGCGTCGCTCAACGCCTACATCGGCCCCGTGTTGGAGCTCTACCTGGGCCCCGACCTCGGGCTGCTGAAGAAGCTCTCGGCCTTCGACTATCGGGGCATCCTCCTCATCATGGCCTCGAACGGGGGCGTCATCTCCCCCGAGGTGTCCATGCGCATCCCCGGCCTGACCTTGCTGTCCGGTCCCGCCGGCGGCCCGGTGGCCGGCCTGGCCTACGCCGACGGCCAGGGCTTCGCCGACTGCATCACCTGCGATATGGGGGGCACCAGCTTCGACGTGGCCCTCATCAAGGACCGCAAGCCCCTCACCACGACCGAGGGCGAGATCAATCGGCTTCGCATCAGCTGGCCCATGCTCGACGTGGTGACCATCGGCGCGGGCGGCGGCTCCATCGGCTGGATCGACGAGGTCGGCCTGCTGCGCATGGGCCCGCAATCCGCGGGCGCCGACCCCGGCCCCGCCTGCTACGGTCTCGGCGGCACCGAGCCCACCTGCTCCGACGCCGACCTGGTGCTGGGCTACCTGGACCCCGACTTCTTCGCGGGCGGCAAGATCAAGCTCGACCTGGCCGCCGCCCGGCGCGCCGTCGAGGAGAAGATCGCCAAGCCCCTGGGCATGACCGTCGAGGAGGCCGCGGCCGGCATGTACGAGGTCATCAACGTGGGCATGGGCGCGGCCGTGCGCGAGATCGCGGTCAAGGCCGGCTACGATCCCCGGGACTTCCCCCTGGTGACCGCCGGCGGCGCGGGCCCCAACCACGCCTGCATGATCGCGCTGGCCCTCTCCATCCCGGAGATCCTGGTGCCCAAGGAGAGCTCCATCTTCTGCGCCGCGGGCATGCTCCGCAGCGACCTCAAGCACGACTTCGTGCGCACCTATCCCATCACCTTCGACAAGCTCGACTGGGACCGCTTCCGCACCCTCTTCGCCGAGATGCGGGCCGAGGGTGAAGCTCTGCTCAACTCCGAAGGCATCCCCGACGAGCGCATCGACTACCGCCTGCAGCTCGACCTGCGCTACATCCGCCAGTACCACGAGGTGGCGATCGACATCTGCTGGCCCGAGGTGGAGGCCGGCGACCACCGGGCTATCGAGGGCCGCTTCCATGCCATGCACGACGCCCTCTACGGGTACTCGCTGGAGGACCGCGACACGCCCGTGGAGCTCATCAACATGCGCCTGACCGCGGTCGGCGACACCGAGAAGCCCACCTTGGTGCCCGAGGCGTACGCGGGCGCCGACCCAGCGGCCGCCTTCAAGCGCATGCGCACGGTGTACATCCCCACGGAGAAGGCCTCCCGGGAGATCCCGGTCTACGACGGCTTCGGGCTCAAGTTCGGCAACCGCCTGACCGGCCCGTGCATCATCGAGCAGGTCAACACCACCACCTTCGTCACCCCGGAGTTCGACGTCGTGGTCGACGGTCTCGGCACCTACACCATCTACCTCCGCGAGCGGGAGGCCGAGGTGCTGGAGCGGGTGCTGGGCGATCGAGTCGCCGCGGGAGGGGTGGCGTGATGGGCGCTCAGGACGGCGGCGCCTCCCCGGTCGGCGCCGGACCTTCTGCCGCGGCTGGCGGCGCCTCCGCCGCCCCGACGGCGACCGGCGGTGCGGCAGTTGGCGGAGCGGCTGCCGGCGCCCCCGAGGCTGTCGTGAAAAACGGCATCGCCATCGACCGCATCCTGGTGTCGATCCTCCAGAAGCGCCTGAAGAGCATCACCGAGGAGATGTCCATCGCCATGGTGCGGACCACGCGTTCGCCCATCCTCTGCGAGGCCCGGGACTTCGTCACCGGCCTCTACGACTACAAGGGCGACATGCTGGAGCAGAAAGAGAACCTGCCCATCCTGGCCTTCTCCCTCCAGCCCGTCTGCAAGTACATCATCGAGTACTTCGGCGACGACATCCACGAGGGCGACGTGATCTTCCACAACGACGTCTTCTCTATGGGCAACCAGAACAACGACGTGGCCGTCTACAAGCCCATCTTCTTCGAGGGCGAGCTGGTGGCCTGGTCGGCGGTAAAGGGCCACCAGGCCGACATCGGCGGCAACGTGCGCGGCGGCTACAACCCTCAGGCCACCGAGATCTGGCAGGAGAGCCTGCGCATCCCGCCGGTCAAGGTCTACGACGCGGGCAAGCTGCGCAAGGACGTGTGGGACCTCATCTTCGCCAACGTCCGCCTGGACATGGTGGCCGAGGACATGCGGGCGGAGATCGGCTCCTGCGTGGTGGGCGAGCGGGGCATCCACCGCATCCTGGAGCGCTATGGGCGGGCGGTCTTCGAGGCGCACAAGGAGTACCTGTTCGACTCCACCGAGCAGATGATGCGCAACGAGATCCGCTCCATCCCCCAGGGCACGTACATCGGGGAGTCCTACGCCTACTACGACGGCAAGAACCCGGGGTCAAAGTACAAGATCCACGTGGAGATCACGGTCGGCGACGGCGAGCTCACG
>JAJZQZ010000111.1 GCA_021802965.1 Actinomycetes bacterium | reverse complement strand
CGAGTCGAGACTACCCCTGCAGCCGGTCGAGGTGCGCGAGAGAGCGGACCGTGCCGGCTATGCCGGCGAGCAGGCGCAGCCGGTTGACGCGCACCCGCGGATCCTCGGCCATGACGAGGACGTCGTCGAAGTAGCGGTCGACCGCAGGCCGAAGCGCGGCCACCTCGCGCAGGCCGGTCTCGTAGTCCTGAGCCGCTATGGCCTCCCCCACCGTCTCCTTCGCCGTGCCCCAAGCCTGGTAGAGCAGGCCCTCGGCCTCCTCCACGAACAGAGCCGGGTCGACGGCGGCGCCCACGTCCTCGGGGGCGAGCTTCTTGGCCAGGTTCGACGGGCGGTTGAAGGTGGTGATCAGATCGTCCCAAGCCGGGTCGCTCCTGAAGGCGGCGAGCGCTTCCGCCCGCGTGCGCAGGTCGGCGAAGCGCGCGGAGGTCGGAAGCACGGCCTCGACGACGTCACGCGCCACCCCCTCGTCGCTCAAGGCCTTGGCCAGACGGTCGAGGACGAAATCGGCCGCGCCGGGCACGACGACCTCGGCGGGGACCAGGTGCGGGAAGCGCTCGAGAAGGCCGTACGCATAGCCCAGGACATCATCGACCTCGTAGGTGAGGCCGTGAGCGGCGGCGATGGTCACCATGCCCATCGCCGCCCGGCGCAGGCCGTAGGGGTCCTTCGAGCCGGACGGGGGCTCGCCCACGGCGAACGCGCAGACGACATTGTCGATCTTCTCGGCGGTCGCGAGCAAGGCGCCGGTCAGGCTCCGCGGCGGGTCGCCGCCGGCGGCGTCGGGCAGGAACTGCTCGCGGATCGCCTGGGCCACCTCGTCATGGAAGCCTTCGAGGCGCGCGTAGGTCTCGCCCATGACGCCCTCGAGGTCGGCAAACTCGCGCACCATGACCGAGACCTGGTCGGCTTTGGCCAGACGCGCGGCCTCCAGGGCCCACTCGCGCTGGTCGCCCGTGACTCCCGATCGATCAGCGAGCAACCCGGTCAGGGCCACCAGCCGCTCGGTCTTGTCTTTCATCGTGCCCACCTTGACGTGGAACACGACCCGATCGAGCTGGGCGACCATCTGCTCCAAGCCCGTGGCCAGGTCTTTGTCGAAGGAGAACTCGGCGTCCTCGATGCGTCCCTCGAGCACCCGCTCGTTGCCGGCCGTGATCTGCCCCGCGAACGCCGGGTCGCCGTTCATGACGAAGAGGAACGTGTCGGCAAGATCGCCGCGCGGGTCGCGCAACGGGAAGTAGCGCTGGTGCGACTGCATGGCGGTCACGAGGACCTCGGCGGGCAGACGTAGGTGCTCCTCGCCGAAGCGGCCCGGCAGCACCGTGGGCCACTCGACCAGGAACTTCACCTCGAGCATCTTGTCCATGGGATCGGTGACCTCGAAGCCCCGCTCGGACGCGAGTCGGCGGAGCTCGGACCAGAGGAACGCCTCGCGCTCCCGCTGATCGACCATTACGTGGACCGACCGTACCGTCTCCACATACGCGCCGGCCGCGGGGACGTCCGTGGCGCCCCCTAGCCAGCGGTGGCCACGGGTGGTACGGCCGGCGGACACGCCGGCCACCGCGAAGGGGATCAGCTCGTCGCCGAAGAGGGCCACCAGCCAGCGCATCGGGCGCGAGAAGCGTAGATCGCGCGCCCCCCAGCGCATGTTCTTGGGAAAGTACATGTCGCGCACGAGCTTGGCGCAGATCTCGGGCAGGAGCCCGGCGGTCGGTCGGCCCTCGGTGCGGGAGACGGCGTAGACATACCGCCGCCCGCCTTCTTCGCGCACCTGCAGATCCTCGACCGCGATGCCCTTGGCCCGGGCGAAGCCCGCGGCCGCGATGGTCGGCGCGCCGGAAGCGTCGAATGCCGACTCCACCGCGGGCCCTCTTTGGGCGCTCTCGCGGGGGGTCCGGGTCTCGGGCACCCCGCGCACCAACAGCGCGATGCGCCGCGGCCCCACCAAGACGTCGATGGCGTCCGGCTGCAGGTCTATACTCTCCGCGGCGAACAGCCCGGCTGCGCGGCCGGGCAGCAGATCGAGCACCGACAGGCAGGCCGAGGCCGGGAGCTCCTCGGTGCCGATCTCCAGAAGAAAGTCGCGGGCCATATCAGACCTCCCCTCCGGCCGACGCCGCCGCGGATGAAGCTGCCTCGCGGCGCTCCTCCAGCTGAGCCACGTACAGCTCGGCCACCCTGCGGGCGATGTTGCGCACCCGGGCGATGTACCCGGTCCGCTCGGTGACACTGATGGCGCCCCGGGCGTCGAGGAGGTTGAACGTGTGCGAGCACTTGAGCACGAAGTCGTACGCGGGAGTCACCAGGCCGTGGGCGAGACAGCTCTCGCACTCCTGCTCGTAGTCGGTGAAGTGACGCTGCAGGATGCCGACGTCGGAGACCTCGAAGTTGTAGGCCGACCATTGCGCCTCGTTCACCTTGTGCACCTGGCCGTAGGTCACGCCCGGCACCCATTCGAGGTCGAACGCGCTGTTGACACCCTGCAGGTACATAGCCAGGCGTTCGGTGCCGTAGGTCAGCTCCACGCTGATGGGATCGAGGTCGATGCCCCCCACCTGCTGGAAGTAGGTGAACTGCGTGGCCTCCATGCCGTCGATCCAGACCTCCCAGCCGAGGCCCCAGGCACCGAGTGTCGGCGACTCCCAGTCGTCTTCGACGAAGCGGACGTCGTGCTCGGCCAGCCGGATGCCCAGGTGCTCGAGCGACGCCAGGTAGAGGTCCTGGATGTCGTCCGGCGCGGGCTTGAGGAGGACCTGGTACTGATAGTAGTGACCCAGCCGGTAGGGGTTCTCGCCGTACCGTCCATCGGTCGGGCGGATGGAAGGCTCGACGTAGGCGACGTTCCAGGGATCGGGGCCCAAGGACCGCAGGAAGGTGGCCGGGTTGAACGTGCCGGCGCCCACCTCCGTATGGTAGGGATGCCAGATGACGCAGCCCTGCCGGGACCAGAACTCCTCGAGCCCCAGGAGCAGGTCTTGGAACGTGCGTTTCTCCATGCTCACGCTGGACCTCTGCTGCCGCCGTGGTAGGGAGGCCGATTGTAACAGACCGGTTTGGGGGAAGGATATCGGCGGGTGGCCGCCGGAGGACCCCTTCGCCGTCAGGCGACAGCGTTGGAACGACCGCAAAGGACGGTGCGCGCAGATGGACTTCAAGGACCTGGTGCAGGCCCGGTACAGCTGCCGGGCGTATCACGACCGTCCCGTGGAGGAGGAGAAGATACTGGCCGTCCTCGAGGCCGCGCGCGCGGCTCCCACGGCCGCGAACCGCCAGCCCTTTCGATTGGTGGTGGTGACCGACCCGCACATCCGCGGGAGCATGAAAGGCGCGTACAACAGAGGCTGGTTCTACACAGCGCCCGTGATCCTCGCGGCCGTCGGCGCTCCGGGAGAGAACTGGGTCCGCTCGGACGGGAAGAACTACAACGACGTCGACGTGGCCATCGTCATGGATCACGTGACCCTGCAGGCGGTCGAACTCGGCCTGGCCACCTGCTGGATCGCCGACTTCGATCCCGACGCCACCCGAGACATCCTCCACATACCCGACCACATGGAGCCGGTCGCGCTCTCGCCTCTGGGCTACCCGGCCGACAGCCCCCGTCCAAAACGGCGCAAGCCGCTGGAGCAACTGGTCATCCGGGACCACTTTTAGGCGGCTGTTGAAAAACGAAGTCCCGGCGGCCGAACCGCGCTGGGAGGCGCGATACGTCGTCCTCGGTCGCGCGAATAGCGCTGCTATTCACGCTCCCTGCGTCCTTGTCTGGCGCGTTCCCAGCGTACCTCCGTCGCGAGAAGTCATGTTTCAACAGCTGCTAGGAGTCGCCAGGCCCCGTGCCAGGGTTGACAGGCAGACACCCATATATATGATGGCACCCGGGAGCCCGTAGCGCCTTGCATCCCCCCCTGGCGAGGACGCGTGCCGCGCCGCCCATCGAAGGAGGTCGCGCCCCATGGACGCCGTTCTTCTCTCGCGCATCCAGTTCGCTTTCACCGTGGGTTTTCACTTCCTCTTCGTGCCCCTCAGCCTGGGAACCACCGTCGCCCTCGTTTTGGCGGAGCGGCGCTACTACAAGAGCGGGCTTCCGGACGACGGAGCCGCCGCCCGCTTCTGGGTACGCATATTCACCACCACCTTCGCGATCGGTGTGGCCACCGGCATAACCATGGAGTTCGCCTTCGGGACCAACTGGGCCTCGTACTCGCGATTCGTGGGCGACATCTTCGGAGCCCCGCTCGCGGCTGAGGGACTCCTCTCCTTCTTCCTCGAATCGACCTTCCTGGGCGTGCTCCTCTTCGGGCGGGGCAGAGTCTCCCGCCGCTTCTACTACGTCTCGGCCTGGCTGGTCGCCCTCGGCGCCCACCTCTCCGCGCTGTGGATCATCATCGCCAACTCGTGGCAGCAGACACCTGCTGGGTACAAGGTGGAGGAAGGGCGGGCCGTCCTCACAGACTTCTTCGCGGCCGCCTTCAACCCCTCGACGTTCCCTCGGTTCTTTCACACGGTCGCGGCCACCTGGACGGTGGGCGCCTTCTTCGCGGCCGGCATAGCGGCCTATTTCCTCCTCAAGGGACGCCACACGACCTTCGCCCGGCGCACGCTCCGGTTCGGGCTGGTCCTCGGGCTGGTGACCGCGATCGCCATGCCCCTTCTGGGTCACTGGTCGGCCACCCAGGTGGCCAACACGCAGCCCGCGAAGATGGCAGCGTTCGAGGGCCTCTACAAGACCCGGGACCACGCCGGCCTGAGCCTCGTGGGTTGGGTCGACCAGGGTAACGAGAAGCTCTACGCCCTGACCATCCCGAGCGGCCTCAGCCTGATGCTGGGATTCTCCCCCAGCCATCAGGTCACCGGCCTCGACAAGTTCGCCCCGCAAGATCGGCCCCCCGTGGAGATCACGTTCCAGGTGTACCACCTCATGGTGGCTCTCGGGATACTGATGATCCTCTGGATGCTGCTGGGCATCTTCCTCTGGTGGCGGGGTCGGCTGGAGACCAGCCACCGGTACCTGAGACTCACGGTCTGGTCGTTCGTCATCCCCATGTTGGCGATCCAGACAGGATGGGCGGCGGCGGAGATCGGCCGGCAGCCATGGATCGTCTACAACGAGCTGCGTACCGTCGACGCCGTCTCCGCGATCGTGCCGGCCGGCCAGGTCGCGCTCTCACTCGGTATCTTCGCGGTCATATACGCCGTGCTCTTTGTGGCCTGGGTGCGCATCCTCCTCGGCATCATCAAGAGGGGACCTGAGGAGACGCCCGGGGAAGCACCCGTCGAAGCAACGCCGGCCGAGGCCTGAGGAGGACGTCATGGATCTTGCCACCATCTGGTTCGTGCTCGTGGGCGTGCTGTTCGCCGGCTACGCGGTGCTCGACGGCTTCGACCTGGGCGTGGGGGTGCTCTACCCGTTCATCGGCAAGACCGCGCAGGAGCGCCGTTCGCTCCGCGTCGCCATCGGCCCCTTCTGGGATGGCAACGAGGTGTGGCTCCTGACCGCCGGCGGCGCTCTCTTCGCCGCCTTTCCCCCCGTCTACGCGACCGCCTTCAGCGGTCTCTATCTGGCCCTCATCCTGGTGCTGGCCGGGCTGATCTTTCGAGCGGTGTCGATCGAGTTCCGGGGAAAGGACGAAGCCTGGGCTCCCTTCTGGGATTGGGCTTTCTTCGGCGGGAGCCTGTTGCCCGCGCTGCTGTTCGGCGTCGCGGTCGGCAATATGGTGCGCGGCGTGCCCGTCACCCCCGCGGGCGAGTACGGCGGCACCTTTCTCGACCTGCTGAACCCGTACGCCCTCCTCATCGGCGTGACCGGGCTGGCCATGTTCGTGACGCAAGGAGCCTCGTGGGCGGCCATCCGGACCGCCGGCGCTCTCCGGCTGCGGGCTGAGAGGGCTCGATCGATCGGCCACATCGTCCTGGGTGCGCTCGTGGTCGCGAGCACGGTGGCCACGTTCTTCGCGGCCGAGGACCATTTCCGCAACAACCTGACCTCGGTCGCGGGCTGGCTGATGATCGTGCTGCTCGCGGCCGGGTACGCGCTGGCGCGCGGAGGCATGGTGCGGGGCTCGACCGTGTGGGCCTTCATCGGCTCGTCGATCAGCATCCTGGGGCTCGTGGGCCTCTGGGCGGCGGGTTCATATCCGGCCCTGATCCCGGCCAGCAACCGGCCGGAGCTCGGCCTGACCGTAGACAACGCCGCCTCCTCCGACCTCAGCTTGACGGTGATGCTGATCATCGCCGCTATCGGGGTGCCGCTGGTACTGGCCTACACGGCCCTGGTCTACCGGGCGCTGCTCCGCCGCGCCCCCGATGAGGTCACGCCTCAGACCCTCAGCGCCGAAGTCGAGGGCAAGACGGCCGACACGGGCTACTAGCCAAGACATGTGCGGCCCCCCGCCCGCCAGGGGCGGGGGGCCATCCGGTGCCGGTCCCGATCACGACACGCTCGCGCCGGCCGGCGCTCCCGAGGGCGCGAGGGCGGGCATGTGCTCGTGGTGCACGCGGCTTCCACCGCCGTCGATGCCCAGGGCATATCCCGACTCGCTGTGCTGAGCCAGGTCGAGCCCCGCCAGCTCCTCGTCGTCGGCCACGCGCACACCCATGATCGCCTTGAGCGCCCGGAGCAGACCGTACGTCACCCCGAAGGACCACGCCATGACCGCGGCCACCGCGACCGCCTGCTTGAGCAGGAGCGACGGGTTGCCGAAGAACGCGCCGTTGGCGCCCGCGGCGTTGATCGCGGCGTGCGCGAACAGCCCAGTCGCCAGTGCGCCGAAGGTGCCGCCCACCCCGTGGACGCCGACCACGTCCAGGCTGTCGTCGTAGCCGAGCCGCCACTTGGCCAGCACGCCCACGTAGCAGAGACAGCCGGCGACCATGCCGATCAGCAAGGCGGGCATGGGTCCGACGAACCCGGAGGCGGGCGTGATAGCGACCAACCCGGCGACCAGACCCGACGCGACGCCGAGGGTGGTCGGCCTGCCGCGGTGGAGCCACTCCGCGCCCGCCCAGGCCAGAGCCCCGGCGGCAGCGGCCATGTGGGTGGTGACCAGGGCGCTGGCGGCAAGACCGCCGGAGGTGAGGGCGCTCCCCGCGTTGAACCCGAACCACCCGAACCAGAGTATGCCGGCCCCGAGCATGGTCATGGGCAGGTTGTGGGGGTGCATGGCCATCGACCTGTAGCCACGCCGCTGCCCGATGACGAGCACCGCGGCGAGGGCGGCCACGGCCGAGCTGATGTGCACCACGGTGCCGCCGGCGAAGTCGAGGGCGCCCAACTCGCGTATCCATCCGCCGGCGCCCCACACCCAGTGGGCCGTCGGGCTGTAGACCAGCAACGACCAGAGGACGCTGAAGACCAAGAAGGCTGAGAACTTCATCCGCTCGGCGAAGGCGCCGGTAATGAGGGCCGGAGTGATAACCGCAAACATGCCCTGGAACATCATGAACGCCAGGTGGGGAACGGTCGCGGCGTAGTCGGGATTGGGCTCCTGGCCCACCCCCCGCAGGCCTATCCACTGCAGCGAGCCGATCAGCCCGCCCTTGTCGTGCCCGAATGCCAGCGTGTAGCCGATCAGAGCCCACAGCACCGAGATGACCCCGATGAGCACGAAGCTCTGCATGACCACGCTGAGCACGTTCTTGCTCCGCACCATGCCTCCGTAGAAGAGGGCCAGGCCGGGCGTCATGAACATGACGAGGGCGGTCGAAACGAGAAGGAAGGCGGTATCCCCGGTGTTGACGGCGTTCATGTCGGTGCCTCCATCGATCTCTTCATGCGGCGATACCGACTTTGCCGCATCGGAGGCTGCCGGGCATTGGCCGGATGGAGCGGATCAGGCCCGGGGCGTCCGCCGTCGTGGCAAGCCCGAGGGACACAGCCGTGGTGTGCGGAGGCCTACGTGTATATGTCCCTGCGCTGGAAGGCGACCGCGGCCAGCGCGGTCAGCACCAGAGAGAGGCCGAGGATGACCAGGAAGTGCACCCAGTCGATGCCCGAGACGATGGCCGTGCCGTAGTAGTTGAAGAGCGACACGTAGCGCACCTGACTCACACTCTCGGAGATGCTGGCCACGGCGTTAGCCACGTACATGGCGATGAGCACGGCGGCGGCGGCCCCCGAGGCCGCCGCCCCCCTCCTCAAGAAAGTCGAGAACAGAAGGGCGACAGCGCCGAAGAAGAGACAGAAAGGCCAGAGGTTCGCCGCGCCCTGGACCACGGCCGAGAAGGGCAGGTGCACCCCTCTGATCGGCGCGGCCACCCAGGTCAACAGCGCGAGCAGAACGAGGATGGCCGCCAGACCGAGCGCCATGCTCAGGTAGCGGCCTACCACCAGCTGCCAGCGGGGCACGGGGTTGCTCAACAGCATGTCCAGGGTCTTGCGCTCCTCTGAACCGGCGACGGCCCGCGCGCCCACCAGTATGGCGAAGAAGGGCAAGGCCAGCGGGGCGAGCAGGTTGAACATCTCCATGTTGAGAAAGCCGGCGGCGTCGGAGATGCCCGCGCTGATCCCGAACGCTTTGAGGTACTGCTCAGGGAAATCCTTGAGGTACTGGTTCAGAGTGTCCTTGAAGGCCGGATAGAGCATGACGTACATCATCCCGAGCAGACCCATCGCCACACCCCAGACGACGATGTTGCGCCGCTGCTCCACGAGGGTCTGGCGGGAGAGCGCCCATACCCCGTTCATGCCGTCCCCTTCCCGTCGGGGCCTCCGCCGTAGTAGGTGAAGAAGACTTCCTCCAAGTTGGGCCGCGCAAGCTCGAGGTCGACGATGGTGTATCGCGCCGCCAGCTTGACCACCCGGTCGATCCCCCCGGTCAGTTGGAGCGCCATGGTCGTGCCGTCGGTGTGCACATCGGACACCCCGGGCAGACGGGCGAACAGCGCCCCGTCGATCGGGTCGGCGAACGTCACCGTCATGTGGCGCCGGCGCTTCGCCAGCAGCGTATCCGTGGTCTCCAGGGCCACCAGCTCGCCCTCGCGCACGATGCCCACGTGGTCGCACAGGTGCTCGACCTCGCTCAGCACATGGGAAGAGAAGAACACGGTCCGCCCCTCGTTCCGCACCTCGTCGAGGATCTCGTGGAACTCCTCCTGCACCAGCGGGTCGAGGCCGGATGTGGGCTCGTCGAGGATCAGTAAAGGCGGCCGGTGGAACAGGGCCTGCACCAGACCGATCTTCTGCTTGTTGCCCTTGGACAGCTGACGCATCGGACGGGTCAGATCCACCTCGAACCTCCGGGCGAGCTCGCGCGCGTGCCCGAGACCGTCGACGCCCCGCAGCCGCCCGAAAAAAGCCAGGAGCTGCTCCCCGGTCATCCGGTCGTCGAGGTTGAACTCGCCGGGCAGATTGCCCACCTTGGCGCGGATCTTGACGCTGTCGGTGCGACTGTCCATGCCGAAGAGGTAGGCCCGGCCGCTGCTCGGCCTGAGGAAGTCGAGGAGGGTCCGGATGGTGGTCGTCTTGCCGGAGCCGTTCGGTCCAAGGAAGCCGAAGACCTCGCCGGGAGCCACGTCGAGGTCCAGCCCGACGATGCCACGCCGGTCGCCGTAGTACTTCGTCAGGTCCTCGGTGTGGATCACCAGCTCCACAGCCCATACCTCCTCGTTACGCGGCGTTCTCCTCGACCAAGGCCACGCCGTGATCCACCACGGCGCCGTCCGACATGCGGCTCACCACAGTAGGACCTTGGCCGCCGGTAGAGACTCCCGACGCGCCGTGTCCTCCGTCGGTACCCGCCCCCATCGCGACTACTGCGGGACGGGGATGGTGATGGTCGTCGGGGGCGGGGGCAGGGTCACGGGGGGGAACGTGGTCGTGGTCGCCGGAGCGATCGCCACGAAGATGGTCACCGTGCTCCCCTGGTCGGCTTTCGTGCCCCCCTTGGGATCCTGATCGACCACGGTGCCAAGCGCGACGGTCCCATCCTCCCGATCCTGGCGCAGCACCTGGAAGCCTGCCTTGGAGAGGATCACCACCGCCTGGGCCCGGCTCTCGCCTCGGACGTCGGGCACGTCGACCTTCTTCTTGATCGACTGGTTGCTCACCCAGACAGTGACGACGGAGCCCTCGGCCACCTTGTTGCCGCTGGTCGGGCTCTGCTGCACCACCTCGCCCGCCGGGCGATCGGAATTCTGGTCCTGGGTCTTGGCGATGAGCTTGAGCTTTTGGAGCGCCGTCACCGCTCCATCCTGCGTCATGCCTACCAGGTCCGGGACGTCGACCTGCGCGGTCGCGGGACCGCTGCTCAGCCAGATGCTCACCGGGCTGTCAACGGGCACCTCCCGGCCCGCGGGCGGGTCCTGGCGCACGATGTCCCCGACGGGCTGGTCGGACGGCTCCTGGCCGACCGAGCCGAGCGCGAGGCCGAGCTGACCCAGCGCGACCTTCGCGTCCACTTGGGTCTTTCTGACCAGATCAGGCACCTTGACCATCTTCTGCGGGGCCGCCAACCATACTTTGACAGTGCTGCCCTTTTGTGCCCGGTTGCCGGGGTCGGGGTCCTGACGGGCGACCTGGCCGGCCGTGTATGTCGTGCCGGCCTCGGTCTCCGGCTCGACCGTCAGGGTGAAGCCGGCCTTCTTCGCCGCAGCCTGGGCCTGGGCCTGATCGAGTCCCAGCAGCTTCGGCACGTCGACTGTCTCCCCGGCCCTCGTCATGGTGGTAGCCAAGGCATAGAGGCCACCGGCCAGCAACAAGACGAAGAGGATCAGCAGCAGCCAAGGCCATACCTTCCGTCTCCGCGGAGGGGCAGGAGCCGCGGCGGCCGCGGGCGCCGCGGCGGCCATCGCGGCTTTGGCGGCCGGACGAACCTGCGTGGCCTGCCCGGGCGCCACCACTCCGCCCATGACCTGGGTCTGCTGGTCTTCGAGGGGCACGGGCCCGCCCTCGGGCGCGCCGAAGGGGGCCGCGGGAGCCACAGGCTCTCCCCGCTGCACCCGCTGGAGGTCCTCTATGAAAGACTGAGCCGTGAGATAGCGCTGCTCCGGGCGCTTGGCCAGAGCCCGCAGGATCACCTGCTCGAGGTTTTCGGGGATCGCCGGGGCCAGGATCCGCGGGGAGACGGGGGCCTCGTTCACGTGCTTCATCGCGATCGTGACCGGATTGTCGCCGG
>JAJZQZ010000110.1 GCA_021802965.1 Actinomycetes bacterium | reverse complement strand
CTTCGAGATGGATATTCCGCACAGCGAGGGCAGCGCCGCCTTTAATTACACTGATGAAAGCTCCTATAGGCAATGCCTCTATTGCTTCAAAAAGCGCGTTTTTCTGCTGGATTTGACTCGGATGTACGCATTGTTATACATTACATAGCAGACAGGTTTATGTCCGGTGCGGGAGAATCGCCTTGCCGGTGAACCAGGAACCTTGCCGGGGAACCGGGATCGCGTGCTCTCCCAGGGGCGCTCGTTCAGCGGAGGGGGAGGAGGCCATGGTCTTCGATGCTCACATGCATGTCGGGGATTTCGGGCCCATGTTCGGTGTCTCTCTGCACCGGGACGGGCTACTTGAACTCATGGAATCCTGCGGTCTCGAGAGTGTCGTCGTTTTTCATCCCGACAACGCCTGCGCCCGGGAGATCGTCGAGAGCACGCCCGGGGTGTACGGGCTGGTCTGGTCCAACCCGCGGCTGTCCGGGTACGTGGAGGAGGCCAGGGAGTATCTTGCGCACCCCCGCTTCCTGGGGGTCAAGCTCCACCCCTTGCTCGATGGATACCACCCGAACGATCCGGCCGTGCACCCCATCATGCGGGAGCTCGCCGAAAGGAACGCCCCTGTCCTGGTGCATTCCGGCCACCCCATCTTCTCGCTCCCCTGGAGCATCGAGGAGCTGGCGGCGGCTTTTCCCGAGGTGCCGGTCATCATGGGCCATATGGGCCACGGCAATATCGTTTACATAAACGCGGCGATCGACGTGGCCGTGCGGCGGCCGAACGTCTACCTGGAGACCTCGGGCATGCCCATGCATTCCAAGATCCGCGAAGCCGTGGAGCGGGTGGGCCCTTACAAGGTCCTGTACGGCTCCGACGCGCCGTTCCATCATCCAGAGGTCGAGATGCTCAAGGTCAAGTTGAGCGGCCTGCCGGACGAACTGGTGAGGAGGGTTCTCGGGGCGAACGCGCGGAGACTATTCTTCGGTGATGACGCCGGCGGAAGATCCGTTCGCTGAGTGTTGGTCGTGAGTCAGCCGTGGACATGGGAGGGGTGAGCGGATGGTGGAGATGACCCGGCCTGTGGCCGGCAGGTCCGGCGCGACGCGGGACTTGTCGGCTCCTGTCGTGGAGATCCGGGGGATCTGCAAGGCTTTCCCCGGTGTGGTCGCCAACGATGATGTCTCGCTGGCCGTCTTCGGCGGCGAGGTCCACTGTCTCCTCGGGGAGAACGGGGCGGGCAAGTCGACCCTGATGAACATCCTCTCCGGCATGTATCAACCTGACGCCGGTTCCATCATGGTCGACGGGCAGGAAGTACGCATCGGCTCTCCCCGAGACGCTCTGGATCTGGGCATCGGCACCGTCTATCAGCACACGACACTCATCCCCGTCTTCACCGTGCTCGAGAACCTGCTCCTGGGCCAGGGGCGCGGGCTGAGCATGGACCAAAAGGGGGCCCTGGCCGGGCTGAAGAAGGTAGCGGCCGACCTCGGGGTCGATGTCGACCCACACGTCCAGGCCGGGCGCCTGGCGCTTGGGCAGCAGCAGCAGGTGGAGATCATCAAGGCGCTGTGGGGTGGGTCGCGGGTGCTGATTCTGGACGAGCCCACGTCCATGCTGACACCGCAAGGCATCGTCGAGCTCGAAAGGGTCCTGCTGCAGCTCAAGGAGCGCGGGCTGGCGATCATCTTCATCACCCACAAGCTGCACGAAGCCCTCGATGTAGGCGATCGGGTCACGGTGCTCCGGCAGGGTCGGGTGGTAGGCACGCTCGAGCCGGATACGGTGCACGCGACGCCCCGCCCCGAGCTGCAGGAGAGGATCGTCGGCATGATGTTCGGCGAGGAGGCGGCGGCGCTCGCGGGAGTCGCCGAGGTCCGGGGCCAGGTTACCGGGCGCCGCGCCCGCCGGGAGATCTCCCCGGAGGCGGTGCTGGAACTGAGAGGCGTCAGCGTCGAGCCGCAGCGGGGCGAGGTCGGCATCCACGACGTCTCGCTGATCGTGCGGCGGGGAGAGATCCTCGGTGTCGCCGGGGTCGACGGCAATGGTCAGCGCGAGCTGGCCGAGGCGATTGCCGGCCAGCGCGCCATCCACCGGGGGGACATCTTGCTCGGCGGCACGAGCATCCGGCACGCCAGCATCTCCGCGCGACAGCGGCAGGGACTCCGCTACGTCACCGACGACCGCCTCGGGGAGGGGACCGTATCCTCGCTGAGTGTCGCCGTCAACCTTGTGCTCAAGCGTATCGGTGACGGTCCTTTCTGGCGGAGGGGTCTTGTGCGCGAAGACGCCATCAACGAGTGCGCCCTTGGCCTCGTGGAGGGGTTCGACATCAAGACACCGAGCGTGCAAACGCGGTGCGGCACGCTCTCGGGGGGGAACATCCAGAAACTCCTGCTCGCGCGCGAGCTCTCCTTCGAGCCGAAGATCGTAGTCTACAACAAGCCCACCCACGGGCTGGACGTCAAGACCACCCACGTCGTCCGCGACCGGATCCGCGAGCTTGCGGAGAAGGAGTACGTCTCGGCCCTGCTGATCTCGACGGACCTCGAGGAGCTCCTCGACCTGTGCGATCGCATCGCCGTGCTCTTCAGGGGGCGCTTGACCGGTGTGGTCGAGAACCGCGTCGGTGCCGAGTGGGAGGTGGGTCGGTTGATGGTGGGGGGTGAATCGCGGTGATCGAGAGCGGGGAGGGCGCTGTGGTCGAGGTCGAGGGGGAGGTCATCCCCAGGAAGCGCTGGGGGGCATGGTTGGGGCCGGTCGGCCAGAGTATCGGCCCGATCCTCTTGGGGCTGGTCGCCGGGGGCATCCTTCTGCTGCTGACGGGTCGCAATCCCCTGGCTTTCTACGGCGATATCCTGAAAAGGGGCCTGTTCTCCTCGAGCGGGGTCCAGGACAGCATCACGCGCATGGCGCCGCTGCTGCTGATGGCCGCCGGCCTGATCGTCGCTTTCCGGGCGAACATCTGGAACATCGGGGGCGATGGGCAGTTTCTCCTGGCGGCGGCCATCGTCTCGGGCTTCGGCCCGGGCCTCGTGGCGGTTCTGCCGGCAGGACTCGGTCTGGTCGTACTCTGCCTGCTGGCGGCGCTCGTCGGCGCTCTCTGGACCATCATCCCCGCCCTCCTCAAGGCCGTCTACGGGATGAACGAGGTCATCACGTCGCTGATGATGACCTTCGTCGGGGTCAATCTGGCCAACCTGCTCATCAAGGGTCCGTTCCGCAGCCAGAAGACCAGTGTGCCCCAGACGGACGTCATTCCCCACGACAAGCTGCTGCCTTACCTGCCCGGCACGCGGATCCACGTAGGCATCTTGTTCGCGCTCGTGGCGGTCGGCGCCGTCTACTACGTCATGACCCGGACCTCCTTCGGGCTTCGTCTGAGCGTGCTCGGCGCGAACCCGCGGGCCGCCGTCCACGTGGGTATCGACGTGCGCAGGCTCACGGTGGTGGCCTTCATGATCAGCGGCGCGTTCATCGGCCTGGCGGCAGGCGTGGAGATCCTCGGGGTCTGGGGGTATGTCCGGGCGGACTGGAACCCGAATTTCGGGCTCACGCTGTTCGCGCTCGTCTTCCTGGCCCGGTTGAACGCCCTCGCGACGATCCCGCTGGTGGGTTTCTACGCGATTATCTCCATGGGTGGGCATTACGCAGCTCGGAGAGCCGGCCTGCCCGACGACTTCATGCTGATGGTGGTCGGCCTGATCCTCCTGTTCATGACCTTGACTGAATACGTGGCCGCCCGGCGGGAGCGGCGCGCCACCAGGCTGGTGGCCGGCCCCAAGGCGGCCTTGCGACCGGGGGGAGCCCATGAGTAATCTTCTGACGTCGACGTTTCTGGCCGCTCTGATTTCGGGCGGGATCCTGGCGGGCATGCCGCTCTTGCTGGCCGGCCTCGGGGAGATGGTGTCCGAGAGGGCGGGTGTCCTCAACATCGGTCTCGAGGGCATGATGCTGATGGGCGGCTACGCCGGGTTCGTCGTGGCTCTGTACTCGCACTCGCACTGGTTGGGACTTTTCGGCGGGCTGCTGGCCGGCCTGGTCGCCTCGACCGTGATGGTGATTTTCTGTGTCAGGCTCGGCCTGGATCAGATCGTGGTTGGCATCGCCCTGCTCGTGACGGCCGAGGGCATCACCAGCGTGCTTCAGAGGGCGCAGTTCGGGACGACCTATCCCCGTCTGGACTCCATGGCGGCCCTCAAGATCCCCGTGCTCTCCGGGATCCCCGCTCTCGGCGAGAGTCTCTTCAATCAGCCTCTTGTCGTGTATGTGGGGCTTGCCTTGGTAGCCGTGGCGCACTGGGTGCTCCGCTCGACGAGCATGGGCCTCCACCTGCGGGCCGCCGGGGAGAAGCCGCAGGCTTTGGATGCGGCGGGTGTCAGCGTGACCGCCACACGTTCGGTGGCGTTGCTGGTTACCGGCTCCCTCGGCGGGCTGGGCGGAGCCTACATGTCCATCGTCGGGGCCGGAATCTTCGTGCCGTTCATGACCCACGGAGCCGGCTTCATCGGGATCGTCATCGCCATGCTGTCCCGCGGCCGGGCCGTGTGGGTGCTGATCGGAGCTTTCCTGTTCGGCATGTCGGTCTCGCTCTCGACCGCCCTGCAGCTGGTGGGAGTAAACGTGCCCCAGGATGTCGTGAACATGTTGCCGTTCGTGGCCGTTCTGGTTGCGTTGGTCATCTTCGCGCGGGAGGCGTATCTCCCCGCGGCTCTGGGGTCGCCGTACGTCAGGGGCTCCCGGTGATCTGGTCTCGCGGAAGACGTCGGAACATCCAGGTGGAAAGGAGTTGCCCATGAAACCGGCCGATTTCACGCTGAGCGCGGGGCCGACCATGTGCTCCAGCAAGACTCTGGCTGCGCTCGGTTCGCCGATCGTCTACCACTACGACCCCGCGTTCATCGAAGCGTACAGACGGACGGAGCAGAAAGTCAGGGAGGTTTTCCGCACCAAGGGAGACATCGTGCTCATGCAGGGGGAGGCCGTGCTCGGCCTGGAGGCGGCCGGGCGGGCCGTGGTTCGCCCGGGCATGGCCTGTCTGAATCTCTCCTCGGGTGTGTTCGGCAAGGGATACGGGGATTGGCTGCGGGCCTGGGGGGCCACGGTCCACGAGATCGAGGTTCCCTTCAACGAGGCCGTCGACCCCGCCCAGGTCGAGCGTGTCCTCGACGAGCATCCGGAGATCGAGGTCCTTGCCGTCGTGCACTCCGAGACGCCCTCGGGAACGTTGAACCCCGTGGCAGAGATCGGCCCGATCGCCAAACGCCACGGGGTCGTGACCATCGTGGATTGCGTCTCCTCCCTCGGGGGGATGCCCTTTGAACCCGACACGTGGCAGCTCGACATATGTGTGGCCGGGGCCCAGAAATGCCTTGCCGGCCCTCCCGGAATTACCATGATGAGCGTGAGCCAGGACGCCTGGGACCTCATCGCCAAGAACCCCGCTGCTCCGCGCTACTCGTTCCTTTCCCTGCTGGACTGGAAGATCCAGTGGCTCGACGGGGGCAAGTTCCCGTTCACGCCGTCTGTGGCCGACGTGCACGGGCTCGAGGCCTGCTGCACCGAGGTCCTGGAGGAGGGCCTCGAGAACTCCTTCGCCCGCCACGCCCGCGCAGCACGGGCCTGCCGGGAAGGGGTCAAGGCTATGGGCCTGAGCTTGTGGCCGCGTTCGGAGGACATCATGTCCACCTGTACGACGGCCGTCGCCCTGCCCGAAGGACTCACCGACCTGCAGGTGCGGGCCCACGTCCGCGAGCGGTACGGAGTCATGATCTCGGGCGGACAGGGCGCAGGGAACCTCGTCAGGATCGGGCACATGGGTGTGACCGCCAACACGATGTATCCGGTGGTGGGCGTGGCGGCACTGGGCCGGGCTCTCGCCGATCTGGGGGTGGCGGTAGCCATCGGGGACGGGGTGGAGGCGGCTCTCGCCGTGTTGAGTGAAGCCTAGCCGGATCATCTTGGAGAGTGAGGTGGCTTGAAGTTGAAGTACGTCGAGTTCCACAAAGAGAAATGCATCAGCTGCGATCTGTGCTCACAAGTGTGTTCGCTGACCAAGCTGGGGCGGATCCAGCCGGCGGCGGCGGCGATCCGCGTGACCCGGGACCCGTCCGTCTACCTTGGTGAGAGGGAGTGCGCCGTCTGTGACATGACCCACGACCGGGCCTGCGTGGACAGCTGTCCCGTCGGCGCCCTGACGTACGACGAGGGAGCCGGCGTGGTGCGTTTCGACGCGGAGCTGTGCACGGAGTGTCTCGCCTGCCTGGACGCGTGCCCGAACGTCGCCCGGGATGCCGACTCCGGCAGGATCATGATCTGCGATCTCTGCGCCGGTGACCCGCAGTGCGTCCAGTGGTGTCCCGAGGGCGCTCTGACCTGGGAGGGGAAGGCATGAAGTACGGCGGTTATGCAGGCAAGATTCTGACGGTCGACCTCTCCTCCGGGATCTTCGGAGAGATACCCCTCACCGACGAGCTGGTCGAGAACTATCTGGGTGGTCGCGGCTTCGCGGCCAAGATCCTGTATGACGAGCTCGAACCGGGCGTGGCTGCGCTGGATCCCGGCAACAAGATCATAGTTGTCACCGGGCCCGCCACGGGGACGCTCGTCCCCACAGCGAGCCGGACTGCGATCGGCTGCAAGAGCCCCCTGACCGGAGCCCAGTCGGTCAGCTACATGGGCGGCCACTTCGGAGCGGAGCTCAAGTATGCCGGCTGGGACGGGGTGCTGATCAGCGGCGCGGCCGCCGATCCCGTGATCCTCGTGATCGCGGATGACGCGGTGTCGCTGCGCCCTGCCTCCGGGATCTGGGGCAAGGATACCCGGCAGACGCAGGAGCTCCTGGCGGCCGAGCTCGGCCGGGACTTCAAGCTCGGAACCATCGGCCCCGCCGGCGAGAACCTGGTGAGTTACGCGAACTTCATGCACGTGCAGCACGCTGCGGGTCGCGGGGGGATCGGCGCCGTGTTCGGCTCGAAGAAGCTCAAGGCTATCGCCGTCCGGGGCACGGGGGGGATAAGGGTAGGCACGCCTACGGCCGACTATGTCGCCGGCTGCCGCGAGCTCCACCGGATCATCAGGGAGAATCCGGTCCGCGAGGCCTTTCGCTGGATGGGGACGACCGGCATGCTGCCCACTGTGAACGAGGCCGTGGGGCTACCGTACCGGAACCACCAGGACGACCGGGCGCCCGACGTCTCCCCGATCCACCCGGAAGAGATCGCAAAGTACATCGAGCACTACGAGGCGTGCGGCGGGTGCAACGTCATCTGCGGCTCGGTGGTGGAGTTCGTGCGGAACGGCCGGCAGTACCGTACGGAGCGGATCGAGCACGAGTCGGTATGGGCCCTCGGCCCGCTCTGCGGCATCACCGATCTGCCGGCCATCATGGAGGCTGGGCATCTTTGTGACCTGTTGGGGATGGACACCATGAGTGCCGGCGCGGCCATCGCCTGGGCCATGGAAGCGCGGGAGAAAGGCCTGCTCGACCTGCAGGACACCGACGGTCTCGACCTCGCCTTCGGCAACGCCGATGTCCTCGCAGAGGCGCTCGCGAAGATCTCGGCGCGGGAGGGGTTCGGCGACGTACTGGCGAGGGGGTCGCGGGGGGCGGCCCGCTACCTGGGCCGGGGCGAGGACTACGCGATGCAGGTGAAGGGCCTGGATATCGCGGCCTATGCCCCCAGGGCCTTCACCGGGATGGCTCTCAACTACGCTACGACTGCGCGGGGCGCCGACCACAACAAGGCCTTCACGGTGGCTGCGGAGTTCCTGGGGGTGCTGGGCGACTACGACCGGTACTCCACCGAGGGCAAGCCCCGTCTCGTCAAGAGGATGCAAGACAGCACCGCGGTGATCGACTCGCTCATCATGTGCATGTTCACTGTAGACCTGGGGATCAGCGTGGATCTCTACGCTCGTTCCGCCAACCTGGCGACGGGTCTGGAGATCACGGGGGACGACGTGTACTCGATCGGCGAGCGGATCAACACGATCGAGCGGTTGTTCAACCTGCGGGAAGGCTTCACGCGGGACGACGACCGCCTGCCTGCGCGGTTTGCCGAGGAGGCGGCGCCTTCCGACGAGGGCGGCCATACGGTGGACGTGGGCACCATGATGGACGAGTACTATCGCGAGCGCGAATGGGACGACCGCGGTGTGCCCACACGCGCGTTGCTGGACAGGCTGGGGCTGTAGGGGATGTCGGCTCGGCGTGGGGCGGCGCCGCGGTGCGGGTGGCTACGGAGAAGGATGGGAGTGATGTGAGAAAAGGACGGAAGCAAGGCATTCCCCTGTACTACCAGGTCATGCGTGTCCTGAAGGACCAGATCCTCGCCGGGAAGCTCGCTCCCGGGGAGCAGCTCCCCTCGGAGGCCGAGCTGACCGAGAGCTTCCGGGTGAGCCGGGTCGTGGTGCGTCAGGCGCTGCAGATGTTGGAAGACGAGGGGCTGATCTACCGGGTCAAGGGAAAGGGCACGTTCGTATCGGCAGACCTGGACAAGGACAAGACCCCCTGCCTCTCCGGCTACCTGGAGGATCTGATCCGCATCGGCCTGGCCATGGAGGTCAGGGTCCTCGAGTTCGGCCTGCGGAAGGCGAGCGCCGAGCTGGCCTCGCTCTTCCAGGTGGCCGAGGGGTCCGATGTGTTCTTCATCAAGAGGCTGCGCCTGGTGGAAGGGCGACCGTTCTCCGTGGTTCACAACCACGTGCCCTACGACATCGGCAAACAGATACCGCTCGAGGCTCTCGAGGAAGAGCCCCTCATGCAGCTCATCGAGACCCGCGCAGGAGTGGCCATCGATTGGGCCTCCGAGGTGTTCCAGGCCGTGTCTGCCGGCGAGGAGGTGGCCAAGCTGCTCGAGGTCGACCTGGTGGCTCCGGTGCTCAAGATGATCCTGACCGCCTACTCCCCCGACGGCCGAGTCGTGAACCTCGCGCACGTGTTCTACCGGTCGGACCGCTACAACTATCGCGGGCGCCTCAAGCGGCGGAGGACGGAGGAGTACATCGGGTGGGTGCCGGTGGAGGTGTCGCAGAGCGTGATGAAGTAGCCGGTCCGCTCCGCCTCTCGGGTGCGAGAGCGCCGGCGCTGGGAAGGAGCCGCGGCCGCAGGGCCGCCCAGGACGACCTTGGAGGTGGAGTGATGCGCGCTGTTCGCTTGCTGGGGCCGAGGGATCTCCGTGTCGACGATGTCCCCGACCCGGTTGTGCAGGCTCCAGGAGATGCAGTTGTGGACGTGACGGCCACCGCTATCTGCGGCGCCGATCTGCTGCCCTATCGGGGCTACGTGCCGGGTTTCGAGTGGGGCACGACCATGGGTCACGAGTTCGTCGGCGTGGTGCGCGCCGTGGGACCCGCAGTGCGGCGGGTCAAGCCGGGCGACCGGGTGGTCTGCTCCTCGACGACCTCATGCGGCACGTGCTACTACTGCGTTCGCGGTATGGCCGCACAGTGTGAGCACCTCGCGCTGTTCGGTTTTTCCGGTGCGTATCCTAGGCTCGACGGAGGTCAGGCCGAGAGGGTGCGCATCCCCAACGCCGACCGCGTCCTCTGGCCGCTACCGGAAGAGGTCTCCGACGAGGCGGGCGTGTTCGTGGCCGACATCCTCTCCACGGCCTTTCGCGGTGTGGAGCGCGCCGATCTCCGCCTGGGCGACACCGTGGTCGTGGTGGGCTGCGGCCCCGTCGGCCTCATGTCGGTGATGTGCGCACGCCGTCTCGCCGGCCAGGTGATCGCCGTCGACACGGTCCCCGCGCGGCTCGAGCAGGCACGAGTCCTGGGGGCGGTACCGGTGGATGCGGCCGGAGACGCACTCGCCGAGGTCATGGACCTGACGAGTGGGCGAGGCGCCGACGCCGTCATCGAAGCAGCCGGGGCCGTGTCGGCCCTGACCTCGGCCGTCGCCATGGTGCGCGGCCGCGGCACGGTGAGCGTCATCGGTGCGCATTTCGAGCCCGAGTTCCCGCTGGACATGGGTCGGATGTTCGCGAAGGAGATCTCGCTCCGGGTATCCATCGGGTCGCCGACCGACGACAGGGAGCGGGTCCTCGCTTTGATCCGCGGCGGGGTGCTCGACCCCACGGCGATCGTATCTCATCGGATGTCGCTCGATGACGCGCCGGAGGCCTATTCGCTGTTTGAGTCGAGGGAAGCCACCAAGATCGTGATGCGACCGTAGAGGGAGCAGCCGCGGCCTGCGCGCGGCCTTTGGGGCAGAGCCCGGCCGTCATGTATAAAAAGCGAATAGAGCTTTATATCATCTAATGAGCTATTATTAATACAAGGCGCGCCTGTGGTCGGGCGGGCAGCACGGCTCCACCGAACCACGAGGCGCTGGAAAACGACACGGCGCGACGAGCCAGGATATACGGCGAGCCTGCATATCCGGGTGTGACGCGCTCGACAGGGCAGCGAGTCTGAGGGCAGAGGGAGGAGCCTTGGCGTACTACGCGGACTTCAGGGAGTACATCGCAGAGCTGGATCGGCGGGGTCTGATGCGCCGGATCTCCTCCCCGATCTGCAAGGACACGGAGCTCATGCCTCTCGTCCGCCTGCAGTTCAGGGGGCTGCCGGCCTCCGAGCGGAAGGCCTTTCTCTTCACCGACGTCCGCGACGCGAACGGGGCGCGCTTCCCCGGCTCGGTCGTCGTGGGCGTGCTGGGCGCGAGCCGCGCGGTATACGCCGCCGCTCTGGGGTGCGCTGAAGATCGAATCGCGGCCAAGTGGGCGGAGGTCCACCGTGGGTACATCGCCCCGCAGCTGGTGGAGACCGGACCGGTGAAGGAGGAAGTGCACGTGGGAGAGGGTCTCCTGGAGCACCGGGGCATCCTCGAGTTCCCTCACCCGATCGCGACGCCCGGTTTCGACCCCGCCCCCTTCTTCACCTCGCCCTACTGGATCACCAAGGACCCGGAGACGGGGGTGCGCAATGTGGGGACCTACCGGGCCATGGTCAAGGGCCCGGCGCGCACGGGGGTGATGGTGCACCAGTCGCAGCACGTGGGCATCCATTTCCAGAAAGCGCGGCAGCAAGGGCGGAACCTGGAGGCCGCCGTGGTCATCGGGTGCCAGCCGGCCGTAGGGCTCTGCAGCGTCGCCAAGATCCCCTACGGGGTCGACGAGATGGCCGTTGCCGGAGGGATCGCCGGGGAGCCCATCCAGCTTGTCAAGTGTGAGACCGTGGATCTGGAAGTTCCCGCCACGGCCGAGATCGTGATCGAGGGCTACATCGACACGAGCTACCGC
>JAJZQZ010000109.1 GCA_021802965.1 Actinomycetes bacterium | reverse complement strand
CGGTGGCCACGCTGACCATGAGAAAGCGCAGCTCCGGCGACGCCACCTGGCGCACCTTGTGCGGCGGGGTCCCGGTGGGAACGAAGAGGACCTCATCCAGGGCGAACTGCAGGCGGGCCTCCTCGGCGGTGACGAGGTGACCGATGTGGATAGGGTCGAAGGTCCCCCCCATGATGCCCAGCCGAAGGCCCGGGCGCGCCCGCAGGCGCTCGATCGCCTCCATCTACCGTCCCTTCATCCCAGGAGCACCAGGTAGTCCCGGTGGATGGCCTCGGGCGAGGCGTTCGGCAGCTTGGAGGCCACCTGCTCACTGCGCATGCCCTTGACCAGGTCGAGCTCGAGGTGTGAGTAGCTGGTCAACCCTTTCGCCACCTCGCCGCCGCCCTCCTCCCCTATGATCACGGCATCGCCGGCCTCGAACTCGCCCGCCACACCCACGACGCCTACCGGAAGCAGACTACCGCCCTCGCGCAGAGCGCGTACCGCCCCGGCGTCTACGGTCACCCGCCCCCGCGCCGGCTTTCCGTGCAGCAGCCACAGCTTGAAGGCGCCGAGACCGAGATCGCGCCCGCAGAAGCGCGTGCCCACTTCCTCGCCCGACGCGCACGACGTGATGACCCCGGGACGAGACCCGCGCGCGATGAAGGTCTCGACCCCCCCGCTGGTGGCGATACGGGCCGCACCCACCTTGCTGCGCATCCCCCCCAGTCCGAGCACGCCCTTCGACTCGACGTCGACCTCGGCGATCGACTCGAAGTCGTCGACGCAGCGGATCAACGTGGCGGTGGGGTCATCGGCCGGATTAGCGGTGTAGAGGCCTTCCTGATCGGTCAGCAGCACCAGCACGTCGGCCTTGACCAGCAAGGCGACCTGAGCGGCGAGGGTGTCGTTGTCGCCGAAGGTCAACTCGTCGGTGGAGGTCGTGTCGTTCTCGTTGACTATCGGCACGACCCCCCACTCGAGGAGCCGCCGCAGGGTGTTGCGGGAGTTCAGGTACTGAGTGCGGGCGCTGATGTCGAAGGCGGTCAGCAGCACTTGCGCCGTGACGACCTCTTCGTGGCCGAAGAGTTGCGCGTACGCGTGGTAGAGGTGTCCCTGGCCGACCGCAGCCGCCGCCTGCTGGTCGACCACCTCGGTGGGCCTGCTGGGCATATGCAGCAGGCCCATCCCCGACGACACGGCCCCCGAGGATACCAGGACCATGCGGTTGCCCCGCCGCTGCAGCTCGCATATCTCGGCGACCCGCCCCGCCATCGGACCCAGCCGGAACTTGCCGCGCTCGTCGGTCAGAGTGCTCGAACCGATCTTGACCACGATCGTCTGCGTCGCGACCTTCCCCCCCACCTATCCGTTCCTCTCAGTCGAACTCGAAGACGAAGCCCGCGATGTGCACCTCGTCGCCGGGCTCGGCCCCGGCTTGCCTCAGCGCACCGTAGACACCGGCACGGTCCAGGCGTTCTCCAAGGTACCGGACGGCTTGGTCGTTTTCCAGGTCGTACCGCCGGACAAGGCGTTCCACGGCCACCCCCTGCACGACGAAGTGGTCGTCTTCTCGCTCGACATCGAACTCCTCTTGATCGATCCCCGTCGGGCGGTAGACCATATGGGACCGCCCCTCCTCGACCGACGGCCAAGGAGCGATGAGGCCCGCGCGCACCCGCGATCCCTCGTCCGTGGGAGCCGCGTCGAGAGAGGCCATCTCCTCGGCGCGCCGAGCGGACACCAGGGAGCCCACCCACACCACGAGCTCAGCCAAGCCCTCGCCCGTCGCCGCCGACACCTCCCAGATCATCCGGTCTGTAGAAGGGGGGCCTTCCCCGCGCTGCCAGCAGAAGGCGGGGTGGCCGGCCGCCCGCAGCTCCTCGACCTCGCGATAGAAGGCCACGCGGCGCTCGGCGCGCGTCGAAGCATCGATGGCGTCGACCTTGTTGAGTACCACGATCTCGGGAGTGCTCCCCAGGGCAGGTGCGTGAGCCCCCAGCTCGGTCAGGATGGTCCGGAAGTTCTCGACCGGGTCGGCCCCGTAGTAGCCGGTCACGTCGACGACATGCAGCAGCAGATGGCAGCGTTCCAAGTGGGCGAGGAACTCGTGCCCCAAGCCCACCCCTTCCGCCGCGCCCTCAAGCAGGCCGGGGACGTCGGCGAGAGTGAAGGTGAGCTCGCCTCCCGGGACTTCCACCACCCCCAGTAAAGGCTCGACCGTGGTAAAAGGGTAGTTGGCGACTTTCGGCTGAGCGTTCGACAGGCGTTTGAGGAGGGAGGACTTGCCCGCGTTCGGCATGCCCGCCAACCCGACGTCGGCCATCAGCTTGAGCGAAAGGTCCAGCCACACGCTCTCCCCTTCGTCCCCTCGCTCGCTGAAGCGCGGGGTCTGACGGGACGAGGTCACGAAGTGGGTATTGCCGCGTCCACCCTGACCGCCGGCAGCGACAAGGGCGCGCTGTCCGGTGCGGGTGAGATCGGCGATCAGGACATCGTCCCGGTAGACGACTGTCCCGAGCGGCACCGGGATCTCGAGTGACGGGCCCGCCGCGCCATCCTTACGGGAGCCCTGGCCGTGACGCCCCGCCTGCGCCTTGAAGTGCACTTTGCGCATGAACGGGCCGAGGTCGCGCAGCTGCGGATCGGCCACGACGTAGACATCCCCGCCGGGGCCGCCGTCACCGCCGTCAGGCCCGCCCCGGGGCACGTGCTTCTCGCGTCGGAACGAGGCACAGCCGTTGCCGCCCCTGCCTGCCGACACGTTGATCTTGGCTCGATCGGAGAACATCGCCGGCTGGCTCAACAGGCCCGGCGGTGCCGGGCCGAAGCTCTACTCAGGTACGACGCTGATGCGGCGCCCCGCCTTGCCGGCGGTGAACAGCACGCGGCCATTGACCTTCGCGAACAGGGTGTCGTCGGAGCCGATGCCCACGTTGACACCCGGGTGAAACCGGGTACCCCGCTGACGCACCAGGATGGAGCCCGCGGTGACGAGCTCGCCGCCGAATGCTTTCACGCCCAGCCGTTGCGCGTTGGAGTCGCGCCCGTTCCGGGAGCTGCCTCCGCCTTTCTTATGAGCCATGGATGCTCTCCTTAACCGATCTTGTCTACCGCGATGCGCGTGAGGGCGCTGCGGAAACCGTTCTTGCGGGCGAAGCCCCGTTTGGGCTTGAACTTGAAGACGATGAGCTTGGGACCTCGCATGTGCTCCACGACATGAGCCGTGACGGTGACGGAGCCCTTTTCCGGGAGAGACATGCCGTCGTCGCCGGAGACGAGCACGGGCCTGAGCTCGACGACGTCACCCTCGGGAGCGTCGATACGATCGACCACCAGGTCGCGACCAACTTCAGCCCGGTACTGCTTGCCGCCTATATCTACGATCGCGAACATCCCTGCTCCTCGTCTGTTTCCTGTGCAGTCGGAATGCGGCCCCGGACACGCCCGGGCGCCGCAAGCGGATTAGTATAGCACCAGGTGCCCGTATGCGCAGCTTCGGGTCACCTCGTCGATGAGCACCGACACCGTCCGCCCGATGTTGCCGGCTCCTCCGCGTACGCATACGGGGTATCCGTTGATCCGCGCCACGGCGTCGCGCCGGTCGTACGCGTGCAGCTCATCGAGCTGCAGGTCGATCCGCTGTCCCTCCGCCACCGGCAAGGACGCCCGGCTGATCACCTCGCGAGAACCCTCTGCGGCGACGGCGAAGTAGTCGGGTTCGACCCAATCTACGCCCTCGAGACTGAAGAGCTTGCCCGTGTCGGCCTCGAGACGTCCGAGCCGCGCCCTGTCGTCGGCGAGCATAGGGCCGACCACGCGCGGGTGCATCTCGATCAAGAACGCTTCCGCCGTCGAGCTCTCCGCGAGCAGCCGCAGGCGACGCTCGGCCGCCAACGCGAGGCTCTGGTCGGACAGGACTACTCCCCGGCCTTGGCAGGTGGGGCAGGTGCTGGTCATGATGCCGCGGATGCCGTCGGTCAGGTTCTGCCGCGTCATCTCCACCAGGCCGAGGGGTGACAGCTCGACGACGTAAGTCTTCGTGCGGTCCTTCGCCAGCTCCGCCCCGAGTGCGGCGAGGACCTGCTCGCGGTTCTCCTTGCGCGACATGTCGATGAAGTCGATGACTATTATTCCGCCGATATCCCGGATGCGCAGCTGGCGCACCACCTCGCGACATGCCTCCAGGTTGGTCTTGAGGATCGTGTCCTCGAGATACGTGCGCCCCACATAGCGGCCCGTATTGACGTCGACGACGGTCATGGCCTCGGTGTGGTCGATCACCAGGTAGCCGCCGGAGGGCAGATCGACGCGGCGCTGGAGGGCCCTCCGCACGTCGTCCTCGAGCCCGTAGACGTCGAAGAGCGGCTTGCTGCCGCGGTAGACCTCGACCCGGCCGGCGAGCTCGGGGGTGGTCGCCTGCAGGAAGCCGGCGATGCGCTTGCTGAGTGGTTCGTCGTCCACGAGGATGCGCGTGAACTCCTCGTTGACCAGGTCGCGCACGATGCGCACGGGCAGTTCGGCCTCGGTGTAGACGAGGGCCGGCGCTCGGGCGGTCTCGAGCCGAGACGCGACGGCGGCCCAGACCTTCTCCAGATAGCGCATGTCGCGCGTGATGGCCCGCTCATTGACGCCCTCGGCGGCGGTGCGCACGATCATGCCTGCATTGGCGGGCTTGATCTCGTGGCTGAGCTTACGCAGACGCATGCGTTCGCTGTCCGGCAGCCGGCGGGACACGCCGCAGAACGTACCCTCCGGCAGGTACACCATGTACCGTCCCGCGATGGACATCTGAGTGGTGAGGCGGGCGCCTTTGGTGCCCATAGGGTCCTTGATCACCTGCACGGTGATCTCCTGGCCCGGCCGCAGCATCTGGGTGATCTTGCGCGGGCGGGCGTCGGTCTCCTCGGGCACCACCACTTCGTCGACGTACAGGAAGCCGTTCTTGGGCAAGCCGACGTCGATGAAAGCCGCATCCATGCCGGCCAGGACGTTCTCGACGCGGCCGCGGTATATGTTGCCCACCAGCGAGCCTCGATCTCGCCTCTCCACGTACAACTCGGCCAGCTTCTCGTGTTCGAGAAGAGCTACCCGAGTCTCCCCCGCGTCAGCGGAGACGATCAACTGCTTCAACCTCTCACCTGATCCTTACTTCGTGCCACGCCGCCACAGGACACATCGTGCGTTCCCGCTCGACGGCGAAGGGAACATCAATCAGTCCAACTCGATCGCGCAGCGCTCCACGGACAGGCTGCGCAGCTCGACCCCGGTGAGACGGCTGACCGCCTCGACCATCTCCTCGGGCCGTACCGAACCGCGAGGGGTGACTCGCGCTCGGAAGTCGATCGCGACATCGTCGCCGACCTCGTCGAAGCTGAACTCGTCGACGAACGCCCGTACATCCACGTCCCGACGCCCATCGGGCCTCTTGCGCTGAACGACAAGTTCGGTTGCACAAGTATAGCGCGTGGCCGCGTCGGCTAGAATGAGCGCGTCGATACTCCGGTCGCGATAGGCCGGTGCGACGACGACACGGTAGCGCGCGGCCACCACTCGCGCGGCGACGGGCCGAGCGTGATGGTAGGGCTCCAAGCCCAGGAACGCGAACCCCGCGGGCAGCGCCGCGGCGATACGTGCGGTGAAATCTGCCGGGGGCCGAGCCGCGAGGGTGAATTCCGACACCTCATCCCGCCCGATGACCCCCACTCCCCGGGGGAGCGAGACGGCAAGACGAGCCTTTGGCCTGATCCCTTCGCTCAGGGCCAAGCGCCCTCCCGCCCGGCGCACGGCCCTGCGGATCACCTCCACCGTGTCCAGATGACCGACGTAGACCCCTCGTCCCTCCACGGAAAAACGGAGCACGTACCGATGGGCAAGCCCGCCCTGCGCCGTCGGACGCTCTTTCGACCGCCGCGCGGCCGCGGGAGCGGACGCATCCGGCGCGAGCGCGGGCGCCAGGCCGTCCTCGCAGGCGCCGCAGTCAAGACAGCCCTCCCAGCGGCAGTCGGGCGTCGATATCCCGGCCAGGGCCCGCTCCCACTCGTTGGCCAGGTACCCGCGCGACACGACGCCGGCGTCGATGACGTCCCAGGGAAGCGGGGCGCCGACGTCTACGGGAGTGGTCGCCAGCTGCTCGGCCGAGAGGCCGGCCTCGGCGAACGCGGCCTGCCAGGCGTCCAACCGGCGCACCTCGGTCCAGGCATCGAAGCGCGTGCCCCGTCGCCAGGCGCCCTCGATCACCTCGGCGAGATCTTCGCCTCCTCTGGCAAGAGCCGCCTCCACATAGCTCCACTCGACGTCATGGAGGGCGGGCCGGATCTTCAAGCGCCGGAACCCCTGCCGAAGCAGCTCGTGGCGGGCACGCAGGGTGCCGGAGTCGGCCATCCCCACCCACTGGAAGGGGGTGAAGGCCTTGGGCACGAAGTTCGTGACACTGACGTTGACCTGCAGCCGCGAGGCACGAGAGCCCAGGATCTCGCGTCCGAGAGTGCGCAACTTGGCCGTCAGGTCGACGATGGCGCGTACATCGTCGTCGGTCTCTCCGGGCAGGCCGATCATGAAGTAGAGCTTGAGCCCGGTGTGGCCGGAGCCGAAGGCCTCGCGAGCAGCGCCGATGATGTCGGCCTCGGTTATGTTCTTGTTGATGACATCGCGCATCCGCTGGCTGCCGGCCTCGGGGGCCAGAGTCACCGACGGGCTCGTGGGCGAGGTGAGGTGGGCCAGCCTCACACCCGCCGAGTCGACCCGCAGGGACGGCAGGTTGATCCTGACGTCCGGGAGCTCCCGGGACAGGCGGCCGAGGACCTGCTCGATGGCGGAGTAGTCGGTGGTGGAGAGGGAAGCCAAGCTGACCTCCTCGTGCCCGGTCGCCGCGAGCTCGGCGCAGGCGAGATCCACCACGGCCCCGGCCGAACGCTCACGCACGGGCCGGTACCACATCCCAGCCTGGCAGAAGCGGCAGCCCCGGGTGCACCCGCGCATGACCTCCACCCAAGCGCGGTCGTGCACGCCCGAGGTGATCGGCACGAGGCACTCCGCCGGGTAGGGAGAGCCTTCGAGTGTCCGTATCACCCGCCGGCCGACCGAACGGCTGATCCCCGGGACGAAGCAGCCCTCGAGCTTCGCCAGGGCCTGCCTGCGGCTCGTGCGGTCCCATCCGCCGCGCACGGCTTCCCGCATCACACCCAGCAACTCGGGGAACACCTCTTCGCCGTCGCCCAGCACCACCGCGTCCACGAAGGGGGCGACCGGCAGAAAATCGGCTACCGCCGGCCCCCCCACGACCACGAGGGGGTCGCCCTCGTCGCGGTCGCGCGCCCGCAACGGCACGCCGGCCAGGTCGAGCAACTCGAGCAGGTTCGTGTAGTTGAGCTCGTGCTGAAGGGTGACCCCGAGCAGATGCGCGTCGCGCACCGGAGTCCAGGTCTCCAGGCTGAGGAGGGGGATGCTCTCGCGTCGCATCTCGGCGATCACGTCGATCCAGGGAAGATAGGCGCGTTCCACCCCCACCCCCGGCATATCCTTGGCCAGGTGGTACAGGATCTGGACGGCCTGATTCGAGATGCCCACCTCGTAGGTGTCCGGAAAGGCCACCACCACTCGCGTCTCGAAGGCCTCTCCCGTGAACCCCGGTCCCGCGCCGGTCTCTCCGCCCGTCAATCGGGCCGGGTTCTGGACGCGAGTGAGGACAGCCTCGAACGCGAGTCGGGAGGCGGCCGCCTCGGGCCGGTCCCGCTCGGGCATCACCGTTTGATGCGCTTGGCCACGCCCGCCAGGCGGTTCGGCGTCGTGCCGGCGTACTGCTGCACGTGCGCCGCGGCCTCCTTCAGCTTCGACTGGCCCGCGATCAACCCGCGCAGCCGGGTGCTGGCGGCCGGCGCCCCCGCCTGGAAGTAGCGCAGAGCGCCCTCGCCCATCGCGCGCGTGCCCGTGTAGGCCACCGCTCCTTTGACCGCCCAACCGAAGCCCGGGACCACGTCCAAGGCCTGCCGGGCCACGGTCCGCAGTCCGAACCCCAGGCCGATGACCCCGAGAAGCTCGACCGCGCGGTCGTAGGTGATCTCCTCGCCGTGGATGGCCGCCAGAGCGAGCACCATCTTGATCTGATTGATGGTCATCAGTGGCATGTCCGTGCCGGGGATCACGAAGACGACCCCGATCACGCCGTTCTGCCTCGAGGTCTTGCGGATCACGGCCTCACTGGCGTAGGGTCGCAGGACCGCGTAGCGGCGACCGAGCGGGATGACGTGGTCGCCGACAGCCTCGATCAGGGCCTCCCAGACCCGGCTCCAACCTGCCTCGCTGTCGGAGAACGAGACCCGGCCCAGTTGCTTGTCGTACCAGCTGACTGCGTGACGTGCCGCGGGACCTTCATCGACCACCACCACGGCGCCCGCGGCGGGCCGAGCCGCGCGCAGCGCGGCGACCGCCCGGTCCTCGTCGTTGGGCTGGACCAAGACCACCGCCACCTCGGTCGGCCCGAAGGTGGAGGGACCGATGCTCGACAGCGGCGCGTCGTAGACCCGCGCCGACCCGCCCTCCGAACTCAAGCGCGCTCGGGCGGCTTCGACGAGCGGCGCGTCTCCCACCAGGACGACGCGCGCGTCGATCGAGGCCGCCGCCGTCATCTCCTTCCAGGTATCCCAGATCTTGGCTGGTTCAAGTGGCCATCTGGCCATACGGCTCCCCTCTTGAGCGCCCGCCCGAAGCGGCGAGCCGGGAATGCAGGTGGACACTCTCCAACAAGCCCACTGCCATCAAGAATACCACCAGGGAACTCGAGCCGAAGCTGACGAAAGGCAGGGGCACACCGGTGATGGGCATGATGCCGATCGTCATCCCCACGTTCACGAACACTTGAAAGAGCAGCACCGAACCGACCCCGGCCGCGACCAGGCTGCCCTGGAGGTTCCGCGCCTGTCCGGCGATCCTGAAGGCGCGCCACAGGACCACCGCGTACAAGGCCAGGAGCCCGAGAGCGCCAAGAAAGCCGAACTCCTCGCCCAGGACCGCGAAGATGAAGTCCGTATGGTGCGCGGGCAGGAAGTTGAGGACCGTCTGGGTGCCCTTACCGTACCCCTTGCCCGCGAACATGCCGCTGGCGACGGCGATCTTGCTCTGGGAGAGCTGATAGGCGGCCCCAGAGGTATCCCGCTCCGGGTCGAGGAAGACGAGCAGCCTCTGCACCTGGTACGGCTTCAGCAGGCTGATGCCGAACGTGGCCGGGAGTATCCGCAGCACCGACACCACCACCAGTCCCGCCGCTCCCGCGAGCATGGCCAGATGCGTCCAGCGGACACCCCACACTATGAGCATGGTGGTCAGCATGAAAGCGAAGACCAAGGCGGTGCCGAGATCGGGCTCGAGAAACACAAGCCCCGCGGGGAGCGCTGTGTAGGCGACGGCCAGCAGCACGAACCGAAAGCGCCCCCGCAGCTCCACCCCGTCGGCCAGGAAACCGGCCAGGCAGACGATGATGAGCACCTTGGCCAACTCGGACGTCTGCAGGTCGAAGACGGGCAAGGGAAGCCACCGTCGCGCCCCCATTCGCTCGGCCCCGATCACCAGCGTCACCAGCAGCAAGCCGCACACGACCCAGTAGACCACGGTCCGCCAGCGAGCGACGGCCATGTAGTCGATCACGCTCAGCGCGACCAAGGCTAGGAGGCCCAGGAGCAGGCCCTCGGCTTGGGAGCGCACGTAAAAGGTCGGCGAAGGCAGCTTGGCGTCGCCATGGGTCGCCGAGTAGATCATCGCCAGGCCGGCCCCGATCAGGGCGAGGACGGCAAGCAGGAGCACCCAGTCCAGGTTCCGCAGGTAGCGGCCGACCGTGAGGCTCGAGTTCGGGCGCTCCGCGGCCCTCTGGAGCACCCTCATTCCGTCACCTTGATGGGTTCGGACCCGTCGGACGGCTTCACGTTGAAGTACGCCTCCATCACGCGGCGGACCATCGGTGCGGCCACCGAACTCCCGTGCCCGCCCTGCTCCACGAGAGCCACGACGAGGATCTGGGGCGCATCGGCGGGCGCGTACCCCATGAACCAGGCGTAGTCGTCGTCGGGGATCTTCTGCGCGGTGCCTGTCTTGCCGGCCACCGACACGGGGAAGCCTTTGAAGGCCCCATACGCGGTGCCGTCGCGGTTGGAGGTCACATAGCCCAACCCGCGGCGGATGGAGTCCAGGTCCTCCTGCTGGAAGTCCAGATGCCGCCGCGTCTCTGTCTCGAATTCCTTCAGTGTGTTGCCGGACGCGTCGGTGACCCGGAGGGCCACGCGGGGCACCAGCACGTCCCCCCCGTTGGCGATGGCCGCCGAGGCCACGGCCAACTGCAGCGGCGTCACTAATAGGTCGCCCTGCCCGATCGCCAGGTTGATGTCATCGCCGGTCTTCCAGAGGCGGTCGATGTCGGTCTTGTAGTACTCCTTCTTCCATGTGGCGGACGGGACTCGACCGGCCTTCTCCCCCGGCAGGTCGATCCCGGCGGTCTCCCCGAAACCAAAGGCTTTGACGCCCTCCTGCAAGACCGGGCCCTTCTGGTCGTAGAGCATCTTCCCGAGGTTGTAGAAGTAGGTGTCGCACGACTCCATCAGGGCTTCGACCAGGTTCACCTCTCCGTGACCATCGGTCGCCCAGCATTTCCACACCTGCTGACCCACCTTGAAGGTGCCGGGGTCGAAGAAGACCTTGGTCCAGTCGATCAGATCCTCATGGAGGGCTGTCGCGGCGACGAAGGGCTTGAAGGTCGACCCGGCCGGATACTGGCCCTTGATCGCCCGGTTGAAAAGCGGGTTTGGCCGCTGGGGGTCCTCGGCGGTCAGCGCCCGGTAATCGGCGGCCTTGATCCCGCCGACCCACACATTGAGGTCGTAGTCCGGAGCGGAGGCCATGGCCAGGATCTCGCCCGTATTGGGGTCGATGACCACTATCGAGCCGGCGGCCGCCTTGGGGAAATCGCTCGCGCGTGCCCGCTTTATCCCGTCCGTTATGGCCCTTTCGGCTGCGTCCTGCAGGTTGCTGTCGATGGTCAGCACCAGGTTGTTGCCGGGGAGAGGGCTGAGCTCCTCCAGCACCTTCTTGGGCCGGCCGGCGGCATCGACTTCCACCTTACGCTCACCGGGGGTGCCGCGAAGGTAGTGATCGTATGTGTACTCCACGCCGTCCTTGCCGACCTTCTCCCCCGCCTTGAGGCCGTGAAACCGCTCGGTGTCCAGGTCGGCCTCGGATACCTCGCCAACGTAGCCCAGCACGTGCGTGGCGACATCCTTAAGCGGATC
>JAJZQZ010000108.1 GCA_021802965.1 Actinomycetes bacterium | reverse complement strand
CGTCCCGCCGGATGCGCAGAGGGCGCCCCGCGAGGCGCCCTCTCGATGCGGCCGGAGCGACAGGCCTGCTCGGATCTTCAGCAGCCGCCCAGCAACCTCCTAGGCGATCCGTTCCCCGGCGTTCGGCCCCGCGCCCATGTCCCACACGGAATCGACAACGATCCGGACGACGTACGTGATGGGGGGCAGGTCCTTCATCACGCTGGCGATCTGCGCCTGGACCTTGTCGAACAGCTCGCCCGTCTGGATCATGTCGGCCACGCCCTTGACCTGCACGGCCAGGCGCTTCTCGGGGTCGAAGATCCCCACCGCGACCTTGCTGTTGAAGAGCAGGTTGTTGCGGGTCTTCTTGGAGAAGATGTCGGCGAAGTAGATGGTCTCGTCGTCGAGCAAGGCGCCGCTGCCCTTGATGGCCACGTTCGGCCAGCCGTCTTCACCTATGGTGGCGACCCATACGTTGTGGCCCTTCTGAAGGACCTCTTTCACGTTCTCCGGGATCTTGGCCATGCTCACGTCTCCTTGCTCTGTAGCGCTTTGATGTCCTCGGGCCGAGAGATGATCACCACACGGCCCCTGACGCCGTCGGGGACCGGCGGCCCCTCGTAGGGTACGAGGGTCCAGTTCCCATTCACGAGATTGAATAAGCGCAGCCGGCCGTCGAGCTCCACGACGCCCTTGGCCCGCACGACCTTGGGAGGGAAGGAGGACACCCACTCTCGAAACGCTTCCTCCCCGGCTGCGGGAGGCTCGAATACCGTGGAGAGCAGGCGGTCGGGAGGAGTCACCTGGGCGGCTTCGTCCGCCAGAAGGCCGTCGATATAGGCCTCGAGCTGCTCGGCGTCCATTTCGACCGCTCGAGCCCCCCCCGGACCGGCTCCGTCCCCGGCCTTGCTCGGATCACTCACGCGTCCGACGAGCCCGCCACGGCGGAACAGGTCTTCGAAAGGCACGTCGGCGTAGCTGGCTTCGTAGAAGACCGGATCAGGGTTGAACTCCCTGATGACCGCCTTGATCCGCTCCAACGCCCCGGGTTCGGCCAGGTCGACCTTGTTGATGATGAAGACGTCGGAGGCCGCCAGCTGTTTCTCGATGGCCAGGAACGATTCGTACGTATCCAGGAAGTTGGCCGCGTCGACCAGGCAGAACTTGTCCCGCAGCTCAAAAGCTCCGCCGAAGATGGGCAGCTTGAGGTCCCGGTCGAGGTCACTGGGATTCGCCACCCCCGTCGTCTCGATCAACATGATGTCGGGCCGGATCCGCTTCGAGATCTCCACCAGCCCCTTGATGAAGTCGGTCTTGACGCAAGCGCAGAAGATCGAGCCCTTGCTGATCTCGAGCAGGTCGACGTCGTCGCCCTCGATCAAGGTGCCGTCGAGCCCCACCTCCCCGAACTCGTTCATCAGGATGAGGAAGGTGAGCTCCCGCGGGACGACCTTGACGAGGCGGTTGAGGAAGGTGGTCTTGCCGCTGCCCAGGAAACCCGAGATCAAATAGACGTCGACGGTGCCGTCAGCGCGCATGCCGAGCGCTCACGTTCTCTCGACGATGAGGCTCTGGATCTCGTCGCTGGAGAGCACGCGGCCCGACGACACCACCTCTTCGTCCAGGACAAGGGCCGGAGTGACCCGCACGCCCAGGCGGAGGAAGGTGTCGACGTCGTCGACCTTCTCCACGCGGTGGCCGCTCTCAGCCAGAGCTTCGACCGCCGCACGCGCGTTGTCGTAGAGCTCGTTGCACTTCTTGCAGCCCGAGCCCAACACCTGGATGACCATCTCGCCTCCCACTCCGCCGGGCGACCGATGTCGCCCATAGGTTCGAGCTTCTTCTATCCATTGTATCGCGCGGCGTTCAGGGCGTGATCAGGGACCGCAGATCGACCGCCCATTCAGGCAAGACAGGCTCTTTGGAACCCCGGCACCACCGATATGTCGTCACCGTCGCCTCGCCTTGTCGCCTCGAACCTACCACCATCACTGTTGGTTCGCCGGTCTCCCGCACGGCCTCCAGCGTCACGTCGAACTCGGGCGCCATGAGGGGTTGCACGCTGGTCCAGAGAGCGTCGGGCAGCCTCTCCCGAAGCCCCGAGGCCGTCGTCGCCGTGCCGTGGATGCGCCAGGTGACCGGCTGCCCCTCCCGCTTCTCCCCCTCCGCCGCCTGTCCTGCGACCGTGAGATGGGCGAGCAGCTGGTACGGGCTCACGACCCTCAGCAACCCCATCACCAGGGCGGCCCTTTGCAGGTGCTCCCTGGAGGCGTCCGCGCCGACCGATGCCGAGCCGGCCGCTGGAGCCGGCGGGGCCGCAGCCTTCAGCATCGGTGGATTGACCGACACCCAGACAGGCTCGTCGGCGAAGGTGGCGGAATGGTCTTGGTAATAGTAGTCGTCCCCGTCGGCGTAGACGGGCAGAGAGAACGGGCGATCTCCGGCGGCGTGGGCGCCATCGCGCACCTCCACGACGCCCGCCCCTGTACCATAGGTCCAGATGAGCTCGTCGCCCGCGGCCACGCTCGGGGCGGACCGCAGCCAAGCCAGAGCCGTGTCGCGCACCTGTGTCGCCTCCGGGGTCTGGCTACACCCGCCGACCAGGAGCACGGCCAGGAGGACGAGGGCCGCCGACCCCACTGACCTCACCACGAGACCGGGACCTCTCGCACGATCTGCGGGTCGGCGAAGTCAAGCCTGCGGGCCATCACCTCCACCGCCTCCGGGTTCGAATCCACCAGGATGAACCCCCGTCCGTTGCGGGCCGCGGCCTCCCCGGTGGTGCCGCTACCGGCGAAGAAGTCCATCACCAGGTCGCCGGGCCGCGAATGCACCCGCACGATCCGCTCCACGACTCTCAGCGGCTTCTGGGTGGGGTAGCCCGTGCGCTCCCGGCCCTTCGTGGGCACGATGGTATGCCACCAGACGTCTGTGGGCGTCTTTCCGCGGGCCGCCTTCTCGGGGCCCACGAGACCCGGGGCCAGATAGGGGATCCGGTCGATGGCGTCGTAGTCGAAGGTGTAGCGCCCGGGATCCTTGACGTACCACAGGATGGTGTCGTGCTTCGCGGGCCATCTGCGCTTGGGCCGGCCTCCGTAGTCGTACGCCCAGATGATCTCGTTCATGAAGGCGTCGCGTCCGAACACGGTATCGAGAGCCACCTTGCAGTAGTGCGACTCCCGGTAGTCCACATGGAGAAAGAACGACCCCTGGGATGAAAGCACCCGGTACGCCTGCTCGAAGCGCGGCCCGAGGAACCGCAGGAAGTCGTCGCCGAAATCGTCGGCGAAGTCGAGGCTCCCCAGCCGTTCCGTACGATACCGGTGGCCCTGAAAGCCGGTGCGATCGCCCTCGAGGTCGTCGCGAACGGTGCGCAGGCGGGTGTAGGAACGCGGCCGGCCGGTGTTGAAGGGAGGGTCGATATAGACGAGGTCGATCAGGCCGTCGGGCACCAGAGGCAGAATCGCCATGTTATCGGCGAGGAACACCCGCTTGAGCGAGCGATCGGCGGCAGTCGCGGCGTCCGGCGAGCGCTCGCCGCCTGCCGGAGGGTGCTGTGCCAAAGGCCTCATCGGCTGAGTATATCGACTCCTTCTGGCGCCGAGTCCCCCTGCGATGATAAGCTCTTTGCCTCGCATAAACTCGGCTCGGGGGGGGCCATGGATACACCTTGTTGGGAGTTGGTCGGCGATAACGGACGGGGGCTTCGGGGATGCGCCGTCTGTCCCGCGTTCCGCTCGGGGCGTGACTGCTGGGCTGTCGACGGCACTCCCTGCTCGGTCAATCCTGCGGTCTGCATACTCATCGCCTGTCCCGTCTACCTCGCGAACAAAGAGGCGATCGAGTGCATGGTCGAACTCGAGGACCTGAACGTCGCCCTTTCCGCGATGGACAGAGTGGCTTCCGGGTGGTGTTGGGAGGCTGAGCACTGTCCTCCGGGGTTGCGGGAGCGCTGCGGCGCGTACACGCGGGGCGAGCGCTGCTGGGAGCAGGTCGAGCCGTGCCTGTGCTCCTCGCGCCGAGGCACCGAGTCCTGCCTGGTCTGCCCCATCCGCGTGTACCACAAGCGTTTCGTGGCTTCAGCCTCAGGGTAACCCCGTCCGCGTCCCCTTCGGAAAAGGGCGGGGCTCTTGCGGTTCGTAGAAGTCCGGCGACTACACAAGCAGTTCGATCCACCCAAGGGCACCGTCGCCGTCGATGACCTGTCCTTCGGCATCGAGCAGGGCGAGATCTACAGCCTTCTAGGTCCGAACGGCGCGGGCAAGACGACGACCATCTCGATCCTCTCCTGCCTGCTGCGCCCCACCGGTGGCGAGGCGACGGTGGCCGGAGCATCGATCACGGGAGACCCGGCCGCGGTGAAGCGGGCTCTCGGCGTGGTCCCGCAAGAGTTGGCCCTCTACCCCGACCTCACCGCCCGGGAGAACCTGGCCTTCTGGGGCAAGATGTACGGGCTTCGCGGGCAGCAGCTGGACACCCGCGTCGACGAGGTCCTCGCGCTGATCGATCTCAGCGACCGCCAGAAAGACCGCCTCGAGTCGTTCTCCGGGGGGATGAAGCGCCGGGTGAACATAGGCGCCGCCCTGCTGCACAAACCCCGGGTCCTCTTCCTCGACGAGCCCACGGTCGGCATCGACCCGCAGAGCCGCCGGGCCATCCTGGACGGGATCAAGGACCTGAACCGGGCGGGCACCACCATCCTCTACACCACCCACTACATGGAAGAAGCGCAGGAGTTGTCGAACCGCATCGCCATCATGGATCACGGCAAGATGATCGCCGAAGGCACCCACGAGGAGCTCGTACGAAGCGTCGGCGAGGAGGCTACCGTGACCCTGAGCGTCGACCGCGACCTCGACCGCAGCCTGGCCATCTGGTGCTCGGTCGAGGGCGTCACCTCGGCGGAGGCGCAGGACGACCGCGCGCGACTGCTGGTCGGTGACGCCAACGCGGTGGTGCCGCGGCTCTTCGAGACCGCGAACCGCGAGGGCATCCGCATCACGGGTGTCAACGTGGCCGAGCCCAATCTGGAGACCGTGTTCCTGGCGCTCACCGGCCGCGCGCTGCGCGACTGAGCCGGCGACGGGCGCGAGACCGGGAGGCCGGGCCACATGCGCAAGGCCCTCGACATCGCCCTGAAGGACGTCAAGCGGACGTTCAGGGACCTCCCCGCGTTGGCCACCATGCTGGCCGCTCCTCTCGTGATCGCGGTGGTGCTGGGTTCGGCCTTCGGGGGGGACAAGGGATTCAGCATCGCACCGACGAAGGTGGTCGTGGCCGACCTGGACACGCCGGCGACGGCCGCGGCTCCCGACTCGGGGGCGGCCGCCGCCGCCGCCCCGACCCAGGCCACCGAAGACTCCACGGCCAACGGAGGCTCGGTGGGATCGGCCGTCGTTCAGGCCCTCACCAGCGAAGGCCTGCAAGCGTTGCTGGTGGTCAAGCAGGTCGACACCCAGAAGCAGGCCACCGACCAGGTCGACGCCGGAGAGGCCGCCGTCGCCGTGATCGTGCCCGCGGGGCTGACCGCCGGGCTGCAGTCAGGCGATACCGCGGGGGAGATCACCCTCTACCGGGACCCCACCAAGACGATCGGTCCTGGAATCGTCAACGCGGTCGTGCAGCGGGTGATCGCCCGGGTGAACGGGGCGGCGGCGGCCGGAGGCGCCGCCGCGCAACTCGCCGTCGCCGATGGCGTCACCAAACCGGCGGATATCGGTCCGCTGGCCTCCCAGGCCGCCCAAAGCTACCTGCAGCAGGCTCAGGCCCGACCGGCCATGGCCGTCGACGCTCGGGAACCGAAGGTGTCCGCCGCCGATAAGACCAAAGACGTGGGCGTGGCGGGCCCGGTGCTCGTCGGCATGATGATCTTCTTCATGTTCCTCGCGGCCTCGAACGTCGCCCGGAGCATCCTCGACGAGGACGCCAACGGTACGCTTCCCCGCCTGTTCACGACGCCCACTCCCCGAGGGGTGATCCTCGCGGGCAAGTTCACGTCCGTCTTCTTGACCGTGCTGATCCAGGCGGTCGTGCTGATGGTCGCCGGGAAGTTCCTGTTCCACATCGACTGGGGCGGTCTCGCTCCGATCACGGTGCTGACCCTCGTCGGCGCCGGCGTGGCGGCGGGGTTCGCCGTATTCCTCATGTCCCTCGCGCGCACGCCCGGCCAAGCCGGCGCCATCTCCTCCGGCGTCTTCCTGGTGATGGCGTTAGCAGGCGGCAACTTCATCGGGACCGCCAATCCCGGCGGCATATTCGGCACCGTGCGCCTGATCACGCCCAACGGCTGGCTGCTCAAGGCCTGGGATACGACCCTCAGAGGGGGCTCCTTGGGCGACGTCGCCCTGCCCGTGGTCGTGGTGGCCGGGTTCGCCCTGCTGACTTTCTTGATCGGCGTGGCCGTCTTCCGGAGGCGGTTCGCATGAGGTACATCTGGACCCTCGCGGCCAAGGACCTCTTGCAGACCCGGCGCGACCGCATGGCCGCTCTGTTCACCTTCATCCTGCCCACCGCCTTCACCGTGTTCTTCGGCCTGTTGATGGGTGGACTCTCCTCGGGGTCCGAGCGGATACCGCTCGCCGTCGCCGACGGCGATGGCGGTGTGGCCGCGCGAAAGCTGGTGTCGCTCCTCGAGAGCTCTCCCCTCGTCGAATTGAAGATGATCGACGCGGCCGCCGTGGACAAGGCGGTGGACGACGAGCAGGTGGCGGCCGGCCTGCTCATCCCCGCGGGCTTCAGCGCGTCGCTGGACTCCGACGTCGGCGCTAGGTTGACGGTGGTCCGGGTGCTCGGGTCCACGGGGTCGCAGTCGGTGGAGGAGGCCGTGCGAGCGGCCGCCGACCGCCTGGCGAGCGAACGCCTGGCCGCCGCCGTCGCGGTGAGGACCGTCGAGGATTCCCCACGCGCGGCACAGGTTGGAGAGATCGTCTCCGGCCTGCTCGAAAGGCCCGCGCTCACCATCGCAGCGAAAGAGTCGGGCAGCAAGGCGGGACAGATCCCGCGCGGTTTCGACCAATCCTCGCCCGGGATGCTCGTCAACTGGGTGATGTTCAGCCTGTTGACGGTCGCCACCGGTCTCGTGATGGAACGAAAGACCGGCGCGCTGCGCCGCCTCCTGGGCACGCACGCGAGCCGTTCCCAGGTCATCGCGGGCAAGGCCCTCGCCATGCTCATCCTGACGATGCTGCAGCAGGTGCTCCTCATCGGCCTGGGGCAATTCGCGTTCGGGGTCGACTACCTCAGCGATCCACCGGCCTTGCTCATGACCATGGTCACCCTGTCGGCTCTAGCCAGCTGTCTCGGACTGCTGATCGCCACAGTCTTCCGCTCGGAACAGGCTGTGATCGCCACAACGGTCATCGCCTCCATGGTGCTGTCGGCACTCGGCGGAGCGTGGTTCCCACTGGAGGTGACAGGGCCGGGCTTTTCCCGGATCGCCCACCTCGTGCCCACCTCGTGGCTGCTCGACGCCCTCCGGGGGATCGTCCTCAAGGGCTGGGGCGTCCCCGAGGTACTGCTGCCGTTGGGCGTAGTCTGGGCCTTCAGCCTCGCGTTCTTCGCGCTGGCCGTGTGGCGTTTCCGGTTCGAGTAGCGTAGAGCCCCTTCTCCCTGGCCGGGCCGTACCCGGACGGCGCTTGCCACAGCCCCTGCAGCATGTCATTGTATATGTATGTATGTCGATGTATCCATATCGACCGACCACGCGCAGAGGCTGGCCGCCTTCTTCAAGGTGCTGAGCGAACCGGCGCGACTGCGGATCGTTCTCGCGCTCACCGACGAATGCCGCCCGGTCTCCGACGTCGTCCAAGCCACCGGCCTTCCTCAGCCCCTGGTGTCGCACCACCTGCGTATCCTGCGCGACGCCGGCGTCGCCCGCCCCGATCGGCGCGGCGGCTTCGTCTACTACTGACTGCGGTCACCGTTGGTCCGGGCGGCCATCACTCAGGCGGAGGAGACCCTCGTCGGGCTGGAGGCAGGGTGAGCGAGACGTACACGGAGTCCTGCCGCCTCTGCGGGCGTCCTCTGGAATATGCCGAGAGCGGGCGCGAACTCGCGTGCAGCATCTGCGGCGTCGTCCAGCGGGCGAACGTCTTCTGTCCCGAGGGCCACTACGTGTGCGAGGCGTGCCATGGGGGCGAGTTCCTGACCAGGCTGCCCGATCTGGTTTCGGCGATGGTCGCGGCCGGGGAGTCGTCGCCGTTCCGCCTCGCGGAGCGGCTGATGGACGATCCCGACCTGCCCATGCTGGGGTGCGAGCACGCCCACGTCGCGGCGGCCTCGCTGATGGCGTCGCTCCGGGCGGCAGGTGTCGCCGGCGTGACCGAGGCCCACGAGCGCGAAGCCCTCGAACGGACCGCCTGCCAGGCCGTTTCGGCCTACTGTGGCCTGACCGGCGTGTGTGGGGTCGTGCCGGCCCTTGGCGCCTGCTACAGCGTGCTCGTCGGAGGGCAGTGCGGGCGCGGGCCTCAGACCCGGGCCTCCATGGAGCTGGTCTCCCGGCTGGCCGCCGTCACCGCGGCAGAGGCCGAGCCCGGCTGCTGCAAGGCGTACGTCCGAGCGGGGTTGCTGGAGACCGTGCGCACTCTCGAGAGAGAGCTGGGCGTCGTCCTGCCTCCTCCGGATCCCGTCGCCTGCACGCACGTAACCCGCCACCCGCATGGGTGCCGCGGGGCCGCCTGTGACTGGCACCCCGAACACACCACGACTACTACGAAGGGGCACACCATGGCTTCCACGGCTCCGGGCGCGCAGGCTCGCTACGACGACTTCTTCGGCCTGGCATACGCCGATGGGGCCCTCAGCGCCAAGGAGAAGATCCTCATCGCCCTAGGCGCGTCGCTGGCCTCGGGCTGTTCGCCCTGAACGGCCTACTGCCTCTCGGTCGGGAGGCAGATGGAGATCTCCGAGCCCGAGCTGGACGAAGCCTTGCACGTCGCCATGACCGTCGGAGCGACCCGGATGCAGGTCATGATGAACGCGGAGCGAGGCAAGCTGATGCAGGATGCTCCCCCGCAGACCCCTTCTGCCGCCGTTCCGCCAGACCAACCTGTGGCACCGCCCGTGGAGGCAACCGGCCCCTCGTTCCAGGCCGCGGAGGTGGTGGCCTGGTCGGGCTCTGGCTGAAGCACGTGAGGCCCCGAGGACGCCCGTGTGGCGCCCGCACCCGAGACCGCCGCCTCGCCGTCAACCCCCGCTCCGGGTACGTGAAGTAGCTGAGGGGCCCGGGTGGCCCTTGTCTCGACACACGTCCGACCGAAAGGAGTGGCGCCATGCCCGAGACCCAGCCGCACATCGACCTCATCTCGAAAGGACCTTCCTGAGTGCTCTGCAACCTCGCCGTGGACGCGATGGTAGAGCTGCAGGAGGAGCACCCCGACGGGTTCACTTGGGCAGTGATCGACGCCTCCACGAGGGACGGCGTGAAGCGCCTGCAGGAGCTCAGGCCCGGCGCCGGCCGGCAGATACCCGTCCCGGGAGTGCTCGTGGACGGCCAGATCGTCTTCGACCGGATCCCGGAGATGGAGGAGTTCACCGGTTGGCTCGAGGAGCGCGCGGGAGTATCTACCTGACGGCCGAGCGCAACGACGTGACACCCAAGACGGCTGCCTGCGGGCTCCATTCGGGCGCCGGCGCCATTCGGACCGCCGCTCTGCTGGGGCCGGCCTACTCGGGTTGCAGATGGCGCAGGTCGAGGCGCTGGATGAGCGCCGCCGGAGAGGCGGTCAGGACCGTGAGGACAGCGTCGGCGACGTCGTCGACGGCCAGCTTGTTCCGCCGCTCGAACTCCGACCGTTCGGTCATCGCGGTGGCTACCATGCCCGGAAGAACCTCCGTCACCTTGATGCCCAACCCGCGAACCTCCTGCCGAAGCACTTCCGAAAGGCCCATGACCCCGAACTTGGCCGCGGAATACGCGCCCGACCCGACCCAACCCCGCACGCCCGCGCCGGAGACGATCTGCACGACGTGTCCGCGAACGCCGCCCGCATCGGGTGCTTGCGCACGCATCCTGCGTACGGCTTCCCGACTGCAGAAAAAGACACCCGTAAGGTTGACGGCCAGACTCTCCGCCCACTCCCCATCGGTCGTCTCGGCCAAGGGCGCCCGATGTAGGACTCCGGCGGCGTTGATCAGGTAGTCCACCCGGCCGTGCCGGTCGACGGCCTCCCGAAAGAGCGCGGCCACGGCTTCGGAATCGGTGACGTCGACCCCCACCGATCGAGCGTTCGGCATGCCGGCGAGTTCGGCCTCCAGGTCAGAGAGCGTACGCGCCGCCCCATAGACCACCGCGCCTTCGCGGCCGAGTCGCCGCGCCACACCCGCGCCTATACCCCGGCTCGCCCCCGTCACGACCGCCACCCGGCCGACGAGCAACCCGCGCGTCGCGGCCACACCCGCGCTGGGGATGGCCGAGCCCGCGCCCGACTCGCCCAGATCCCCCGCACTGTCGCCCCAGGTCCGCCGTGTATCCATGCTCAGCAGCTTCCCCGCCGGCGGACACTTCTAGACGTGCGCAGCCGGGTTGCGATGCTGCGAGCGTCGGTCAAGCGACGCCGAGAGCGTGGCCACCCATCGGCCTGCTTCAGAAACGATATTGCCGGCCAATTCAGCCGACGGCCTAAGACTCCCGTCGGAAAGGCCGTCCAGGAGACGTTCGAACATGCCGACCAGAGAGCGATTCAACCTATCCAGACTGCCTGCAGAACCGGATTCTTCACCCAGCCACACCTCGAGGGGAAGCCCGGCGAACACGTGACGGCACGCCTCGGCCGTCGTTTCAGCCAGGAACGCAACCTCCGGGCAACGGTAGGGCACGGTGCCCTCGTATGGGTTGTGCGGCGACACGATCAATCGTCCGGCGGCGAGCGCCGCGCCGTAGGCCGGGGTGGGACGAAGCAGGATCTGTTGATGGTAGAGGACGTTGGCCGTCACCGCCAGCCGGTCGAGCAGCCGCTCCTCGTGGAGAAATGCAAGGTTGACCCGGATGTCGTCAAGTGAGCTTTCGGGCTCAAACATTATGAAGCCGACGTTGGGCTCGATGCCGTACGCCCGCAGGATGCGCAGCGCGCGGCGGTTCTGTTCGACGGTGGTGTGCTTGTTCAGGCGGCGCAGGGTTTCGTCGGACCCGCTCTCCAGCCCGATGAGGATCTCGTCTAATCCGGCCGCCACCAAAGCCTCGATCAGCTCCTCATCGATGTCGTTCACCCGCCCTTCGAGACCGAAACGGATGTCGAAGCGATCGGCGATCGAACGCGCGAGGGCAAGCGCACGCGCCCGGCCCCGGCCTGCCG
>JAJZQZ010000107.1 GCA_021802965.1 Actinomycetes bacterium | reverse complement strand
TCGGGATCATGGGTGCCGTCAGCGCCCATCATCTGCACCTGGAAGCCCATGCTCTTCATCTGCTTCGCAATCGACGCGGCCTGCGGCGGGCTGGGCAGCGGCACGAAGAGTAGACTCGGGTTCATCTCCTTGACCTGCGTCAACACGGTGGCGAAGTCCTTGTCGGCACCGGCGATCTGGGCCCGCTTGACGTCGGTCACGCCGCCGTCTTTCAGCGCTTTCTCGACCTGGTCGGCCAGACCCTTGGAGTAGGCTTCACCGTCGTCGATGATGAACACGTTCTTGACCTTGAGGTCATCGATCATGAACTTGGCGATCGAGGGACCCTGGACGCCGTCGCTTGGGCAGATGCGGTGGAACACGTTGAAGCCGAGCGTGGACAAGTTGACGTTGGTGGCCGACTGCGTGATCTCGGCCAGGTTGGCGTCGGCGAAGATCGGCAGAGCCGCCTGCACCGCACCGCTGGTCATCGGGCCGACGACACCCACGACCGATTCGTCCGAGGCGTACTTCTCGGCGATGGTGGCCGCTTTTGCCGGGTCGGCGCCATCGTCACCCACTTCGACCGTGAAGGTCACGCCCGGCATCGCGCCCGAAGCGTTGAAGTCCTCGACGGCCATCTGGACGGCCTGCAGAGCATCGGTACCGATCTTGGCCAGGTCGCCCGTGAACGGGCCGGCCCCGCCGATCTTCAAGGTGACAGCCTCGCCCGACGGTGCGGCGGCGGTTGTCCCGGTCGCACCGCCTGCGGCGGTCGTGGCCGTGGTGACGGCCGTGGTAGTGGTCGTGCCGCCGCATGCCGCGAGCACGAGCCCCACGACCATCAGCAGCGCCAATGCGGCCAACAGAGTCTTAGATACCTTCACGTGCACCTACCCCCTCCTGTAAGAAAGCCATGTCTCGTAAGCAACCTTCGAAATCCCTTCCCTCGTGTGCCGTCAGCCCGGTCCTCCCTTCCTTCGTCAACATCCACGTCTACTCCACCACAGGTACGGCCACCGGCCGTCGGGCCACATGGGACGACGCGAATACGCGACGCCGGTAGCCGTCGGCCAATAGCTCGATGAGAGTCACCGTATCGAACACCGGTACACCGCAGGCTTCCTGCACCGCGGTCCGGTAGGTGGCCAAGTTGCTGCACTCCAAAACAAGCGCGCCGATACGCCGGGGACCCGACACGAGCTCCAAGCAGGTCTCGACAACTTCCGTCCGTAGTGACTCCTCAACCGGGTCGAGGGCCCCGTCGAGCACCACCCGCCGGAACTCTGAACGGCACTCCATCCCGGCGACGACGACCGTGTCCGGGTCGATGCCGGCGCCGGCAAGGTGAGCGGCGCCCAGGTACTCACTATGACCGGTGACGACGCCCACCGCTGCGCGACCGACCGTCGCGCTCAGCAGAGGCACCAGCGACAGGGCCGAACCCGCGAAAGGCACTTCCAATGCAACGGCGAGATCTCGCTGATAGAGGCTGAAAAGTCCACAGTCAGCGGCGACGAACCCGACACCGGCTTCCTGCAGCTCACGAGCGGCGGCCACCGCCGGAGCCAGGCTCCTGGGCTCGTAGCTCACCAGATCGGCGAAGGTCATCCCTCTGGCCGTGGCATAACAGACGGGAAAGTCGAACGTGGCGGCATGCCCGGGGTCGCCGGGTAGCCTGGCGGACCGGGAGTCCAGCATCAGGATACCCGCCACGTATCCGTGCACTACGCCTTCTCCACATGGCCGGCGGCTACACCGGCCGCAGCGGAACCGCCGTCGTGCAGGTCCTCTTCGAAGACCGCCTGAAGCGCGTTCAACGCGGCTTCGCAATCCTCGAGGGTGTTGTAGAAGTGCGGCGCCAAACGGATGACGGGGCCGCGCGCCGATGCGACGACGCCTCTCTCGTTGAGCGACTCCTCCACGCGGTGGGAGTCGCCACCCGGGCAGAAGAACGCGGTCGAGGGGGTCTTGCGCGCCAGATCGTCCGTGCCGTGGAGCTTGAAGCCCCGCCGAGTCCCACCCTCGATCAGATAGCGTGAGAGCTCCGTCGTCCAAGCCTCGATGTTGACCGGCCCCACCTCGTTGATCACCGCCATCCCGGCGCGCGAGATGTAGGCGTTCACTACGGGAGGCGTACCGGCGTCGAGGCGCGCGGCTGTCGGAGCCCAGTCGAGGCCCTTGACCTCGAACGAGAAGGGGTCGACGCGGCCGAACCACCCCGTGTTCACGGGGCGCAGCCGCTCCACGAGGTCCGCCCGCACGTAGATGAAGGCGATGCCGGGCACGCCCAGCAGGTACTTGAGGTTGCCGGTGGCCAACAAGTCCACGTCGAGTGCCTTCACGTCGATCGGGCACGTGCCCATGCTCTGGTAGGCGTCGACGTAGATCAGGGCCCCTCGGGCATGAGCACGCTCCGCGACCGCAGCCAGGTCCTGCTTGTACCCATTCTGGTAGTAGGCGTGCGTGGCCGAGACCAGAAGGGTGCGCTCGTCGATCACGGGCTCGTAGTCTTCGGGATAGATGATCTGGTCACGCACCGGCACCCAATCGACCTCCCAACCGAGCTTGCGGCTGGCGAGCCAGACCTGTCCCAGCGAGGGGAACTCCGCCTCGGTGACGACCACCCTCCGTCGAGCGCCGGTGAGGTCGAAGCTGCTGGCCAGACTGGCCGTGGCCTCGGATACCGAACTGGAGACCGCGATCTCGTCCGGAGACGCGTTGATGAGCCGGGCGAACTCCTCCTTGGCGCGGTAGGTCTCGGCCATCCAGGCTTCCCAATCCATGCCCGCCCGGTTCCAGGAGTCGAGGTACTCGTCGGCGGCGGCCCGGGTCACGTCGAGCTGAGGGCCCTGGGAACACGCGTTCATGGGGATGCGCGACTGGAGAAGGGGGATGCGGGCCCGCCAAGCCGCGATATCGAACGGTGGTGTCGCCGCGGGCGCGGACGCGGCGCGCGACGCCGTTACGTGGGCGTCCACGGTCGAGCTATCGGATCCTCCCATCACCCTCCTATGCCCATCCGCGGGCCGAGGTTGAAGCCACCAGCGCGGTCGAATGGTTCGACCACAAGATGGTGAACGGCACGGGCGCTGTCAACCCTGGATCTCCGAGGCTGCCGTCAGCACGCGGGCGACCGCCTCCCTGTCAACATCTTTGTGGGTGACGAAGCGGACTCTGCCGGCGCCGACGGCATTGATGAGCACACCACGCGCCTTGAGTGCTTCGACCAGACCGGCCGCCGGCGCCAGGCCCGTCCCGACGTAGACCATGTTCGTCTGCACGCTCTCCGCGTCGACCTCGAGACCCGGCAACTCCGCCAACCCCTGGGCCAATGCCTGCGCGTTCGCATGATCCTCGGCCAGGCGATCGACCATGGTCTCGAGCGCGACCAAGCCCGCGGCCGCGAGCACCCCCGCCTGCCGCATGCCCCCGCCCAGCATCTTGCGGTTCCGCCGGGCCTCGGCGATGAACTCCGCGGTGCCGGCCAGCAAGGAGCCGACGGGAGCGCAGAGACCCTTGGACAGGCAGAACATCACCGAGTCAGCGGGAGCCGTCAGCTCGACCGGGTCCACTCCCAGCGCCACGGCGGCGTTGAACAGACGGGCGGCGTCCAGGTGCACGGGGAGGCCGTTCCGCCGTGCCACCTCCGCCGTCGCCCGGATCTCCGTCGCGGGGACGGCGACCCCGCCGGCCGCGTTGTGAGGGTTCTCCAAGCAGAGCAGGCCCGTTCGGGCGAAGTGCACGTCGTCGGGACGGAGCGCCGCTTCTACGACGGCCGGCTCCAGCCGGCCGCATGGGCACTCAAGGGGGCGGGCGAGCAGTCCGGCGAGGACCGCGAGGCCGCCGGCCTCCGCGTCGTAGATATGGGCGTCGACGCCCACGATGATCTCCTGGCCACGACGGGTGTGCGTCAGCACGGCCACCGCGTTGCCCATGGTTCCGGTGGGCACGAAGAGCGCGGCTTCCTTACCCGCGCGCTGGGCGGCGACCTCTTCGAGACGCCGCACGGTGGGATCCTCGCCGTAGACATCGTCGCCCAACTCGGCCGTAGCCATGGCGCGCAGCATCTGCTCGGTCGGCAAAGTGACCGTGTCGCTGCGAAGGTCGATGGGTCTCTGCACGATGCCTCCGGTAAATCCGCCATCTCCGAGAAGCCGCAGCCTCCAACGCACAGCGCACGCCCGGCGGCGGTCTGATCATCAGACCACGAATCAAAGTGCAGCATAGCCAGTGACGTCTTATCTGTCAACGGACCAGCACAAGCGCGCGCGGCAGCGCGAGCCCGCGACGGCAAGGGGCTCGACCTACTCTCCCGGTTGCCGCTTCATGGAAAACGAGATCCGCCGGCGCTGCAGGTCGATCTCCAGCACCGTCACCGTCACCCGCTGCTGCACCTTGACCACCTCGTGGGGGTCGCGGACGAACCGGTCGGCCAGCTGGCTTATGTGCACCAAGCCGTCCTGGTGCACTCCCACGTCGACGAAGGCGCCGAACGCCGTGACGTTGGTGACGATCCCCGGCAGCCGCATCCCGGGCTCGAGGTCCTCCAGCTTCTCGACAGCCGCGAACGCGAAAGGCTCGAAGACGCCGCGGGGGTCGCGGCCGGGCTTGGCCAGCTCGGCGAGGATGTCCTCCAGCGTGGGGAGCCCCACTCGTTCGTCGACATAGCGCGACAGCTGCACCAGACTCCGCAGGTCCGTCCGCCCCACCAGCTCGCGCGGCTTGACGCCCAGGTCGCGGGCCATGGCTTCGACCACGCGATAGCTCTCCGGATGCACGGCGCTCGCGTCCAGCGGGTCGTCGCCGTCGCGGATGCGCAGAAACCCGGCGGCCTGTTCGAAGGCCTTGGCCCCCAGACGGGGCACCTTCTTGAGCTCCGACCGCGACCGGAACGGCCCGTGCTCGTCCCGGTAGGTCAAGATGTTCGAGGCCAGCTGCGGCCCCACTCCCGAGACGTAGGTGAGGATCTGCCTGCTGGCGGTGTTGACCTCCACCCCCACGCTGTTGACCGCGCTCTCCACCACGTCATCGAGTTCCGCCTTGAGGGCGGCCTGGTCGACATCGTGCTGATACTGGCCGACACCGATCGCTTTGGGATCGATCTTGACCAGCTCGGCCAGCGGGTCGGCCAGCCGGCGGCCGATCGAGACCGCTCCTCGCACGGTCACGTCCTGATCCGGCAACTCCTCCCGGGCGACCTCTGACGCAGAATAGACCGAGGCCCCGCTTTCGTTCACCATGACGATCGCGGGCTTTCCGGGTAGGTCGAGGCCACGGATGAAGCCTTCGGTCTCGCGTCCCGCGGTGCCGTTGCCCACAGCGACCGCCTCAACCTCGAAGCGGGACACGAGCTCGATCACATGCTCGGCCGCTTCCCGCCGCAGCCGCTCCGACTGATGCGGCTGCACGGTCTCGTAATGCAGCAGCTTGCCCTGCCGGTCGAGCACCACGATCTTGCAGCCCGTCCGGAACCCAGGGTCCACAGCCAGCACCACCTTCTGCCCCAGGGGCGGCGATAGCAGCAGCTCACGGAGGTTCCGGGCGAACACCCCGATGGCTTCCCTGTCGGCCCGCTCCTTGAGGGCGGCCCGAGCCTCGGTCTCCATCGAAGGCCCCAGCAAGCGCGCGTAGCCGTCCGCGACCGCCTGCCTCACCTGCTCAATCACCGCAGTCGGGGCGCGCTCCCCACCGGGACCGCGCACCACGAACCTGCGCTCCAGGTAGCCGAGCGCCTCTTCCTCGGGCGGCGATACGTGCACGTTCAGCAGACCTTCGTTCTCGCCCCGGAACATGGCGAGCACCCGATGCGAGGGCGCCCCGTCGGCGGGCTCGGTCCAGTCAAAATAGTCTCGATAGGTCGCCGCTTCGGCCTCCTTGCCCCGGGCCAGCTTCGCGGCTATGGTCGCCCGCCGAGAGAACAGGCGGCGCATCTCCGCCCGGGCCCCCGCGTCTTCGCTCACCCATTCGGCGATGATGTCGCGTGCGCCTTGAAGAGCTTCCTCGCTGGTGGCGACCCCGCGCTCGGGGTCCACGAAGTCCTCGGCCGCCGTCGACGGGTCGAAACGATCTCCTGGGTCCTGCGCGAAGAGCCGCTGGGCCAGGGGCTCCAACCCCTTCTCGCGGGCGACGATCGCCCGGGTGCGACGCTTGGGGCGGAAGGGGAGGTAGAGGTCTTCGAGCGCCGCCATGGTCTCAGCGGCGGCCACGGCTTGAGCCAAAGCCGCGTCGAGGAGTCCGCGCTCCTCCAGCGACCGGCGAATGGCCTCGCGCCGCTTGGCGAGCTCGGCCAGCCGCGCGAGCCGATCGCGGATCGCCGCGATCTGCACCTCGTCCAGGGAACCGGTCAGCTCCTTGCGGTAACGGGCGACGAAGGGCACCGTCGCGCCCCCCTCGAGCAGCTCGGCCACCGCGACCACCTGGGCGGGGCGCAGCCCGAGTTCGGCGGCGACCGCAGGGATACGGGCGGAGCTTCGGGACGGCGCTCCGCCCTCGTTCATGCTCAGAACAGGTCCCACCAATGGCCGCGGGCCAAAGCGACCTCGGCGGGCTCTTCAAGGATGATTCGCCCGGTGCGCAGGAAGTAGGCGCGACTACTCACCCGAAGGGCGGCGCGCACGTTCTGCTCGACCACGAGCACAGAGAGGCCGTCGACACTCGCGAGCTCACGGATGCGCTCGAGCACCTTCTGGGCGAGTGCCGGCGTCAGGCCCAGCGAAGGTTCGTCGAGGAACATCAGACGTGGGTCTGACATAAGGGCGATACCGATCGAGAGCATGCGTTGCTCTCCCCCACTGAGCGTGCCGGCCATCTGGCCGCGACGCTCCTCCAGTATGGGGAAGGTGGAGTAGATCTTCTCCACGCGTTCCCGCCGCACCCCCGCGTCTTCGACCGTGAAACCTCCCAGCTCGAGGTTCTCGAGCACGGACAGATCACGGAATACCGCGGCTTCGGCAGGCGTGAACGACATGCCCGCCTTGACGTTGTCCGCATACGAGCGCCCCGTGCACACCTGACCGTCGAAGACCACCTCGCCCTGCGACACGCTCTTGAGACCGAACAAGGCCTTGAGCAGCGTGGTCTTACCCGCGCCGTTGTGGCCCAGGAGCGCGACGACCTCGCCTCGGCCCACCTCGATGGAGACGTCGCAGACAGCCTCGCGCTTGCCGTAGGCGGCGGTGAGGGAAGTGACCCTCAGCAGCGGGTCTCCGGGCAGAGAGGGCTCGGCCGCACGCGCGGGCTGCCCGTTCCCCACCGCGGGAGGCTCAGGTGCCAAAGTACACCTCCACCAGATGCGGACGGCTCGTCAGAGCTGCCATGGTGCCCTGCTCGATGACCGCCCCATGGTCGAGGAAATACACATGATCGGCCAGCTGACCGACCACGTGCACGCTGTGCTCGACGATGCACACCGTCTTCCCGAATCGGCACAGTCGCTGGATAAGATCGATGACCTGGTTCACCGAGTTGACGTCGATGCCCGAGGTCGGCTCGTCCAGAAGGAGGACATCGCCCTCGGTCGCAAGCAGCCGGGCGATGGCGACCAGCTTCTGCTCTCCGAAGGAAAGGTTGGTGACGGATTCGTCGGCCTTGTCGGCCATGCCCACGAACTCCAGGTAGGCCCGCGCCTGGGACAGTGTGCGTTTCTCGGACCGGCGTGCGGCGAGTGGGCGGAAGGTCAGGCGCAGCAGGTTCTCTCCGGGCTGATCGGGCACGGCCATGGCCACGTTCTCCAGGACGCTCAAGCGCTGAAAGACACGGACGTCCTGGAAGGAGCGGACGATGCCGGCCCTCGCGAGCTCGTGAGGCTTGCGCCCGATCATGTCCTGGCCCCGGTAGACGACCCGCCCGGTGTCGGGCTTCAGCTCGCCGGTGATCATGTTGAAGATCGTGGTCTTGCCGGCTCCGTTGGGGCCGATGAGTGCGGTGATGCGCCCTTTGCGCAAGGCCATGTCCACCCCGTCCACGGCCTGCAGCCCGCCGAACGTACGCGCCAGGCCGGTTATGCGGACGACCTCCTCCGCTTGCGTCCCCTCTTCTCCGGAGGCACACGTGGCGACGCTGTCGGGGTCTTGAGCGGCGAGCGACCATTCAGGAGGAGTGCCCGCGGTCGCGGCATCCGCGGCCAGCTTTTCCGCCCTCTTGAACCATCGCGGCGTGAGCCCCTCGGGCAAGATGCCCTGCGGTCTGAAACGCATGATGAGCGCCAAACCCAGGCCGTAGATGACTCCTTGCCAGGGGATGCTGTCGGCCGTGCCGATCCACGGGATGTTCTGGAGCGCGGGGCTCAATGCCCCGAGAACGACCGCGCCCAGGACCGTACCCAGCAGATTGCCCGTGCCGCCCAGCACTACGACCGCCACGATGAAGATGGAGAGGTCGAGCGTGTAGTTGCCGGGAGCGATGAACTGGTAGTAATAGGCGGCGAGCGCCCCCGCCATGCCCGCGATCGCCGCGGCCAGGCCGAACACAGTGAGCTTCACCAAACGAGTGTTCTTCCCCAGGGCGCGCACCGCGATCTCGTCTTCGCGGATGCCTTTGAGCAGGCGGCCGAAGGGCGATTCGCCCACCCGCCAGCTCAAGAAGAACGCGGCGGCGGCGGCCACCACGAAGATCCATATCGCCTGCGTCGGGGCTACCAGCTGGTGCCCGAACAGGCTCAAGGGCGGGATCGGCGTGAGCCCGTAGGGCCCGCCGGTCACGTTGACCAGGGAGTTCATGAGCTGGTTGATGACCACTTGGAAGGCCAGGGTCAGGAGGATGAGGTACTCCCCGGTGACCTTGATCGCCGCGGGAAAAGCGATGAAGAAGGCGAACCCGAAGGTGAACACGATGGCGATCAGGAGGGCGGGTATCCAGTTCCAACCCAAGCCCGACGTCACGCCTCTCGCTGCCGCGCCCTGGGCCGCTTCCAGTATGGGCAGAGAGAGCAGGCCCGCCGTGTACGCCCCGATGCCGTAGAAGACGGCGTGTGCCATGGACACCTGCCCCGCATAGCCCAGCAGAAGGTTCAGCGAGACGCCGAGGATGATGTAGATCAGGATAGTGATGCCTACATCGGCTAGGTAGTCCATCGCCGCCCCCTCACCGGACCGCTTTGCCAAGCAACCCCTGGGGCCGCACAATGATCAATATGAACATCAGCCCGAACACCACGACCGGGGAGTAGTCGCCGCTGAGCCACAAGCCGGAGAGCGAGGTGGCCAGACCGAGCACGAACCCACCCAATGCGGCGCCGGAGACGCTGCCGATGCCGCCGAGGAACACCCCGATGAAGCCGATGAGGATGGGCGAGAGTCCCATGTTGGGCGAGGCAACCCCGCCCAGGGTGAAGAGCAGCGCCGAGACGCCCACCAGCAACGAGCCCAGGGCGAAGACGACAAGACTCACACGTTCCATCCGGATGCCCACCGACATGGCCATCTGAGAGTTGGACTGGGCCGCGCGGGTCGCCCTACCGTACTTGGTGGTCCGCAGGAACAGCATGAGTCCGCCGATGAGGAGCCAGCTGACCAGCACGATGGTCACGTGCAGGCTTGTGAAGGTCACCGAGCCCACCTGATAGGTCTTCATGGGAAAGCCCGACAGCGGGCGGTTCTCCGATCCGAAAATGATCTGGATGAGGTTCGCGCCCGCGATGGTGAGGCCCAGCGACGTGAGGAAAATCGCCAGGGTGCTCGCCCCCCGGTTCCGCATAGGACGGTACGCGACGATCTCGATGATCACGCCCAGGATTACCGCCGCCACAAGACCGACGACCAGGCACAACCACCAGGGCCAGCCCAGCTTGTCGAGGGCTACCACCGCGCCGTACGCCGCGATCGTGTAGACGACCGCGTGGGCAAAGTGGAAGATGCGCGTGGTGGCATAGATGATGCCGAAGCTGACCGAAAGAAGAGCATAGCTGCTGCCTATCACGATGCCCGAGACCAGCAGCTGCATGAAGAGCTGAGGGTTGAACATCAGGCCCGCGCTCCAACCAGCACGCGGTCTACCCCTCTATTCCGGCAGCCTGAGACAGACCTCACCATTCGAACTCCATTGGAATAGACCGGCGCGCGGCGCAGGCGGTCCTGGCGATCATGATGCACCGGGGACCGGATGGCCTTCTATAGTTGCCCGCCATCCGGTCCCCATAGTGAAAGAAACTGCTTAAGCCAGCAGCGCGGTGGCCGGGTCGTCGGTGGCCGAGACCTTCTTGATGGGGACGATGAGGAACGGCTTGCCGCCCTTCACACCGAAGACACCCATCGGCTTCGAGATGCTGTGATCGTTCAAATCGAAAGACATGGTGCCGACGGTGCTCTCGTCGCCGCCGTAGACAGAGTAGAACTCCGGCTTGTCCTTGAGCGCCTGCTGCAGCAGGGTCGTGTCCTGCGGGTCCCCGCCAGCCGCGATGACCCGGCGCACGAGCTCCCAGATCACGAAGACCTGCTCGTAGTAGTTGGAGCCGTAGTACTCGGGGGCTTCACCGTATTCGGCCGTGTATTCCTTGACGAACATAGCCGTCCAGGGGTTCTTCGACTCGACGTCGAAGTAGTCGGTGGCGAAGTTGTAGGTGTCGTACGACGCACCCGCCACTTTAGCGGCCTGCTCGGTGAACTCGATGCCCACGATCGGGCCCTCGTAGTTCGCCTCGCGGAACTGCTTTACCATGTAGCCGAGGTCATCGCCGAACGAGACCGTGAAGACGGCATCGGCGCCCGCGGCCTTGACCCGAGCGATGATGGGTGCGAAGTCGGTGAGGCCGACATCGTGTATCTCGGTCGCCACGATGGTCCCGCCGGACTGCAACTTCGGCCAGATGCGCGGCGCTTTTTCCTTCCAGACCTCGACGCCGTTCTCATTCGTGCCCACAAGGGCCAGTTTCTTGGCGTCGGGCTTTTCCTTGGCGAGCCAAGCCAGACCACCGTCGGTGGGATCGTAGGCGAAGAGCATGCGGGTCATCCAGAGGAAGTCCTTGGAGAGCTGACCCGGGCTGGAACCGCCCCCGTTGAACGAGAGCACCTTGCTGGTCTGGATCAAGGGGATGATGGCCTCGGACGGAGCGCCGTAGGAGGTCTGCAGAGTCTTGATCTTGTTCTGCGTCGTCAGGCGACGCATACCGGCCATGGCCGGCGGGACCAGGCCGCTCTCGTGGTCGGCGATGTTGATGACGAAGTCCGGGCCACCGTTCGCTTTGATCTGCTTCGATGCGAACTGGGCGCCTTGGCTCATGACCTTGCCGAAGAACGAACCCTGGCCGGTCATGGCAAGCATCATGCCATCCTGGAAGGTGACGCCTTGCCCCGCGGCGGCGCCGCCGGGGAAGATGTCGGCGAATGTCTTGCCGGTGGCTGCGGCCGCGGTGGTGGCGGTCTGACCCGCGGTGGTGGCAGTCGTGGCCGCGGTAGTGGTAGCCGTGGTCGCCGCGGTGGTGGTCGTGGTGCCCCCACCGCACGCCGCCAGG